>JBOHWH010000019.1:0-23402 GCA_050736695.1 Binataceae bacterium (SeqCode)
AGCCGCCGAACCGTTTTGCTTAGCCCGGATTTGGCTTTAGCTTTGTTCGTAGTTAGAGGTTTGTCCGGGCTGGATGGCATCAGTGGAAGCGCCGCTGAACGGGGCGTGCGCGAACCGGAACTGCGCCACACGGCAGAGGGTGCAACCCTGTCAAAATCCGCAGGCAAGTCGCCGGGGAGGTGGCTCGCTTGTACGGTCCTGGTTGGGGAATTGCCTCTACTTAAGGATGCGTTCAAACCGGTGGAACCGCCGGTCCAAATTGGGCGGAACTGTTTCACAAAGAAACGGCGGCGGCCCGACTTTCCGTCGCAACCGCCGCCGGTTTGGATCGTTACAGTCGTCCGACGAATTAGATTTCGTAAGACGCGGTGAACTCGAGCAGGCTCTCGCGCTGTGAACGGCTGTACAGGAACGGATCCGTATAACGGCCCGAGCGGCCCAGGAACCACGCGGAGTTCACGCCGAACAAAACGTTGCGCGAATAGCGGTAAATGTTGGTCGTGGTGAACGCGCCGCAGTTATCGTCGATATCCCACTGGAAGACGTTGGTCGCAGTAAGCTGTCCATTCATCAGCCAGTTGGTCGCGGCCAGGAAGGCGAAGTTGCTGTCCTCGCGCACTTTGCCGAAGACGTTCGCGATACTCGGAACCGCGTTGTTCGGACGATCCGGATACCACGTGTTGACGTACTGGAAAGTCAGGAACGTGTGCTGCTTCGAGATCCAGGGAATATATGTCGGACGGTCGCCGGCAAGGATGAAGCGCGCCTGCTCCGTGTTCGCGATACCGTCTCCCGGTCCGTTGGCATAGCCCGCCGCTGAGGCTGTCCCGACCCCTACCCTCGGCGCGTACAGCGTATCGTAACGATACACGATGTCCGTCAGATCCTTGTCGTAGTAGGTCCCGGTTAGTCCGAAGAAGTTGTTACGGCGAAAGTCCTCGGTGGTCAGAATTTTAATCGTTCCAGCCTTCGGCACACCCGCACGTGGAGGACCGTACGCGTAATGTCCAATACCGGTGAACACGCCCGGAGCGGCCTGGGTAAATCCCGGACCCGCATCGGCGCCGGTGCACTGAGAGCAAAGACCTGTCGCTTCGTCACGGGCTTCGTACAGGTAGATGAAGCTTGCCTGCAGGCCGTTGCCGATAGGCAGCAAGCTCGACAGGCGCACGCCGAATTCGCTGTTATCAAGCGAGTTAGTCGGAGTGGTATAATGGATTTGCGTCACATCGTCGAAGAACAGGCCGCCCGAAAAGAGCATCGGTCGCCCACCCAAGTCCAAAAATGATTGATTGCGGTATGCCTGCCCATTCTGGTTGTAGCCGACTTTGCCAGTCGCGGCGGGTATCACCCACGGATTGCGCGCGTCGGTGTCGTTGACGTTTATTCCATTACCCTGATAGTCGCCGGGGATCACGAACGCTTCGATTTCGTTGTTCGCGGTCTTCAGGAAGTCGGGCAGGATGTAGTTGAGCTTGATCATGCGCAGATTCTTGCGCTGATCTTCCGCCGACTCCGCTCCATAGACGCCATGATAAGTGGTGTCGATCGAGTTGGTGATTTCCGTGCCCGACAGCGCATCGGCTTCCGACCAGATGACTTCCTGCTTGCCGATACGCGCCGAAAAGTTATCCGTGAAGTTCAACTGCGCATAGTATTCGTGCAGGTCATCGCGGAAGTATTGCTGTTGCAAGTCACTTTGCGAATAGGCCGACCAGTCGCGATTGGTCTCCGCCCGACCCGTCCCCTTCAGCGTGCCGAACGCGTCGTACCATGGCCGATAAAACGCAAAGAAATCGGCGTCCTTCAGCAGCAGCGTGTCGAAGCGGCCCAGGAACTTGTAGTTCTTGACGAAGTGGTAATCCGGACGGATGTCCGCGAGCTGGCGCATCTCATCCAGATCCCAATGGTTGAAGTCGAAGCTGCCGCCGTTTTCCGTCGCCGCCGTGCCCGGCACCGCGAGTGTGGTGGTGGGCGTCGGATGCGTCAGCGTAGTCGGCGTGCCGTTGTTGTTGCTCGAGCCTTCACCCCAGCGCCCTTCCTCGCGGGTTTCGAAGAACCCAAACACGGAAAAGTCGCCTTGCGTGATGGTCGCCATCGCGGCCGACGTCCATAGCGTCGCCACCGTCGCGACCGCGGCCACCAGCAGGGTCCGCCAACAGGCCCGCCGCTCCGAACCCAAGGTTTTACCGATCATGAAACTCCTCCTCCACCCGGCTCTGTATCCTGTCCCCCAGCGCCGGGCTCTCTCCCTTGGAAGCATCGCGCGCTGATGCCTGTTCCTCCGGCTCGGCGGAACAGGGGCGCACGCAAAGGCCCAAAATTAGGTCTTCGTTAAGCTTAAGGGTTCAATCCGATGGAACATCAATGTTCCACGGTCGAGATCGGTTATGTGCAGGTCAGAGATTCGCCAGATGCGGCGCGCAAGCCTTTGGGCGATTGCCCGCTTACAACTCCCATTGCGTCGTCTGGCGACTCTCTTCGCGATACACGCATCGCAAGCCGGTTTTGATCCGGGTCGCCAGATGCGCGCCGAGCGCCGAATGATGCCGCCGGATCTTTTCGATCGAGCGCCGAATCGCGCGCGTGACGTTCAGTCGCGAGCGCTGCGCTATCGAGGCCGCCCGGCGGTCGCGTCCGCCCAGACCTACCGCGCGCGAAAGCTCACGGGTCAGAAACGAAATCTCTTCTTCCAGCTCGAAAGCACGCTCGACATTTCCCTGCGCCTTGGCTTCGTCGAGAAAACCGCGCAAGTCGTGCAGCCGCCGGCGATAGGCGCCCTTCGCGCGCGCGTCGAGCATCTCACCGGCGTCACCGGGGCTGTCGCAATGGAGTCCGGCGGCAGAGAGTTCTTCTTCGCTGATGCGCGCGGCCGGACGCGGCGAGTAGTTCGCGACCGCGCCCGATTCGCTGCGCATTTCGAGGTCGATCGCATTAAACTCGCGCCCGGGATAGCGCAGCAGTTGCGCAATATAGCGCATTCCACGCGAATCCTTCACGCGCAAGGTCTCTCCGCGGTATGCGACTGTCCAATACTCGCCCTCGCATCGAAACATCGCACTCGCGCCCGGCGCCAAACCGGGGGCATCGAACGCCATCGTCATCAAACCCAGCCCGTCGGGACCGCTGAGCTCATCGGGCGCCTGCGTGCTCGCGTCGTGCTCCTGGAAACTCGAGCTTGAGGCCTGATCCTGCGCTTGTGAGCTTCCGCGGCTCGCGCAGGCCCGCGCATCTTGATCGGCGCCGGCGTTCGGTTCGTAGTCATCGCCCAGTGCACGCGCGATCGCGGCTAGCACCGCGCCTGAATCGCTCAGGTAGGGCAAATGCGAGCTTCCTGCCAGCGGCACAAAGCATCCTTGCGCCACGCGCGCGGCGATCTCGCGGCCGGCGTGATAGGGAAAGACGGAATCATTGATCCGATGAATAACCGTCGTCGGAAGCCGCAGTGTCGGCAGCAGCTCGGTTACGTCGGCGTCGTAGACCAAACCTTCGCCGGCTCTCACCGCGTTCGCGCCGGTGCTTGCCTGCCGATACATCGACGCGATCATTTGCAGCGTGGCGCTATCGGCCTCGGGCGCTTGCAGATCGACGAGCAGCCGCGAGGCGAGGTCCCATCGATCGATCATCAGGTTCTTGAACGCATCCGAAAATTTATCGCCGGCTCCAAGATGAACCGGACTCGCGAAGGTTCCAAAAAGGATCAGATTGCTAACGCGCTCCGGATGCCGCGCCGCATAGGCGACCGCGACCGGGCCGCCTGCGTCGTATCCAAACAGGGTGAAGCGTGCGAGATTGAGCTGATCGACGACCATCTCGAGCATCGCGAGCTCCGACGCGACGGAAAATTCGGTGCGTTCCCAATCCGACAGCCCGCATCCGTGCGAATCGTATCGGATTACGCAGTGGTGGCCGGCGATCGATTCATAGAAACGCCGAATCGGAGGCGTTTGCCATTCGCGGTCGAGATGGCTCAGCCAGGGCGGAGTTCGCACGATTGCCGGCCCGGCGCCGATCGTCGAGTACGCAATCCGGGTCCCCTGCGGCGCGGTTAGAAACTGAATTCGCTGATCCGTCTGCATCACAATCCCCGCCAGGCTTGCGGTTGGGTTGGCGATAGCTCCACCAGCGGCCATGAGCACCAACTTCGCGCAAGACTGCTACCTCAACCGGCGTTTCCGGCGCAGCGCGCGAACCATCGAACCATCGTCGCAACCGCCGCGAATCGGTCCTCCTTCGGACGTTCTTGTCGGCTCGCTCGGCTCGCCGGCCACCGTTCAGCTATGTTGTTCGATCATTCGGAAAATCACGGATGCAGTCATGCGGAACTACAGCACGCGTCCCCTTCGCTTTTCTATGCTTCACCTCGAAACGCCGTGAGTCAACTCCCGAACATGCGTTAGGCTGCGGTAATTGCCTCTGTGCCTGGCCGATCAGGCATCCGGTCCAACTTGGACACCTGGTCGTAGCTGCATGACGCGCCAGACCCGGCGCGGTTGCGATTCTTGATGGCGCCACGTCCAAGAGGCTAGTCTCAGCGCAGTTCAGATCTCTTACGGAGAAAATCAGGATGGACGCAAAGGGCGCACAGCGCGAGCGAGTCGAGCAATCCCGCGATAAGCTGGTGGCCCTTAGCCACCTGATCCATGCCAATCCGGAACTTGGCTTCGAGGAAGAAAAATCGGCGCGCTGGATGTGCGAATATCTGGCCGATGCGGGTTTCGCCGTCGAAGCCGGGGTCTGCGCGATGCCGACCGCATTCATCGCACGCGCCGGCAAGGGTCCGCTGCACGTCGCGATATGCGCCGAGTACGATTGTCTGCCGGGAATCGGGCACGCATGCGGACACAACATTATCGCCGCGATGGCGGCCGGGGCTGGCGTCGCCGCCGCTCGCGTCGCCGACGACCTGGGACTTACGGTCAGCGTAATCGGCACTCCGGCCGAGGAAATCGGCGACTCGAGCGGAAAAATCCTGCTGCTGGAACGCGGCGCATTCGACGGTGTGCATATCGCGATGATGACGCATCCGGCGCCGTTCGATATGGCCGAGCCGCCGATTATCGCGATCGCCACCTTCGACGTTCACTACACCGGCAAAGAATCCCATGCCTCCGCGTTCCCCGAGGCGGGAATCAACGCCGCCGACGCGCTGACAATCGCGCAAACCTCGATCGGCCTTCTGCGCCAGCATATCGGCGCCAATGATCGCGTCCACGGCATCGTCACCCACGGCGGAGATGCGCCCAATATCGTGCCCGCGCATACCAGCGCGCGTTACATGGTCCGTGCGAAAACACTGCGCGAACTGGAACGCATCCGCACCCGCGTGACCAACTGCTTCGAAGCGGGAGCCGTGGCTACCGGCTCGAAACTCGAAATTCGCGGCGGCGGCAAACCCTACGCGGAGATGGTCCACGACCATGGCCTGGCGGCGATCTACCAGCGTAACGCAGAGCAGCTCGGGCGCAAGTTCCTGAATCTTCCCGGGATGGATCGGGCCGCCGGCTCGACCGACATGGGCAACGTATCGCTGGCGTTGCCCTCGATTCATCCGATGATCGGCATCAACTCTCTGCCCGCGATGAATCATCAGCCGGAGTTCACGGCGCACTGCGCCAGCCCCGACGGCGATCGCGCCGTGTTCGACGGTGCGCTCGCGATGGCATGGACGATCGCCGACCTTGCCACCGACCAGCCGACCCGCCAGCGCCTGCTGGCGCGGCAGAATCGGCCGTCGATGTAGTGACGGCCGGTGGATCGAAAATCTATTTTGCGGCTGGCATAGCCGCCGGCGGCGCCGATGGATTCGCAGCGACCGGCGGCGCCGCGGCGTCTGCCTGTATGATCTTCAGTACGAATTGAAACGGCGCGTTGGTGACCGTGACCGCGCCCTGATAGGGGTTGGCCAGTTCCGAGATCGCCATGATCGTAAGCCCGATCAGCGCCGCGAAAGTGCCGCTCATCACCGCCTGCTGGACAAATCGCTGCGAGCCGAATGAGTACGAGAACCCGATCGTGATGATGCAGCCGGCGTAGATCACCAGCCACACGACTCCGGGAAGATCTTCTTTGTAATAGACGTAGCGGAGCTGGCGCGCGTCGCTCAGCGCGTCCATCTCATCGAGGCACTTCGCCAGCACGCCGGTCTCAAGTGCGTTGCGCGGATTGTAGCTGAGCAGCACTTTCCACAATCGCCCTTCGCCGTCGAGCGAACGCTCGAACTCGAGCGTCGCCATCTGGTCCCATTCGTGATTCACTACTTGCTTCGCGTAAAAACCTGCCGCCTCCGCCAGTTCCTTGCGCATCGGCTCCGGGAAGCCCTTCGACAGGCTGTAGAGATTGGTCAGCGCGAGGGCCTCCGCCTGCGCCTTAGCGTTGGCGCGCTCGAAGCGCTGCCACGCCGCCACGATCACGAACGCCAGCACCACGCCGTAAAACGCGCCCACCACGCCGAACGTGTAGCCCGCGATCTCATGTTCCTCTCGCAGGATATGCGCCGGTACCAGCCGCCTGACGATATACAGCCCCAGGATCGTGGCGCCCGAAAAAAAGATGATCACCACGATCGCCTGCGATAGTGTTGACAATCCGTGGATCAGATTCATCGCAAACCTCCCCGCATCTCTTCCGCCTCTCCCACAAGCAGTTCACGTACCCGACGCCGAATATGCGACGAACCGCGCGATTCTCCACATCCCATCGGGCTCGCGGCGAAACACGTCGAGCCCCGGCTCGACAATCGTCATTTCCTTCGATTGATTTTGCCGCCGCATCTTGAGCGTCCATTCGAGCCTGACCACCGCCATGTCGCCCGAGACGATTATCTCCTTCAGATCCAGTGCGTAGTGATACGACGTCGCGGGATCGCTCACCGACTTCTTCAGTTGCGTGCACAGGCTATTGAAGTTGCCTTGCGGCTGGCCCTGATAATTCGAGATCAAATCCGGCGCGAACAACGAGCATACCTGGCTGGTATCGCGCGCATTGAAATCTTTGGTCCATTTCTCCAAAGCGGCGCGAATCTCACTGCGTTCGGCTATCGTCGAATCCGCCGCGAGGCATGACACCGGACCCACAAGCGCGATCATCGCTCCTGCGATCACCGCTCCGGCCAGCAGCTTGAATTTCATCGAACTATAGTCGCGCATACCCGCAACATCGTACTCGATATGCGGCAGTTGTGCAGCCAATGTTCGGGCAGCGCGGCCCACAATTTAGTATGCTGCGAGCGATGACCCGGGGAGGATCGACTTGATGAAACTCGCTCTCTTTATTCTTTGCCTGTTCTCAATCGCGGCTTGCACAGCCGTCGAGCATGACACTGCCGACCTGCGCAAGGACAACGCAGCGATGACCGCGGCATCCAAAAACATAATTCTCTCCGGCACCGCCGAAGTCCCGGGCCATCCCAATATCAGCACGCTCGGCCCCGTGCAGGGCTACTGCGAGAAAGATCCGCGCGGCAACTCGCAGGCGATACCCGGCGATAGCATGCGTCTGGCCGCATACCGCCGGTACGGCGACCGCGTCGGCGCGATAACCGGAGTCCACGCATGGTTCGTGGTGGCGGGCGATGAAACCAGCGGAGTTTACGAGCCCGGTTCCAATCAGGGTTATTGGGATTGCGGCGGCACGGCGGTCAATTTCCCATCCGCGGCGCCGCCGGCGCCATAGACAGCGCCGCGCACGGCACCGAGATTCCGCTCGATTCGCACGACGGCGAGCTGCGCGCGATGATGCTCGCGTTCCCCCATGAAACCCCTGAATCATCAAGACTCTCCCGCCGCCAGGGTTTCGGATGACACGGACACTTGGTTGTGTCTAATATACGCAAAGTCCCCTGCCCGCTTTCCTGATTGTACCGGAAAGAAGCCGGCCCGGGAAAAAAGGATACGGCGTGAAAGCGGGCGACAACTTCTTTAATTTCTATAATCACGATTTTGTGCGCGTCGCAGTCGGAATTCCCGCCGTACACGTCGCCGATCCGGCCTTCAACGCCACCCAGACGATCGCGCTGATGCGCGACGCCGCCGAGCGGCGCGCGATGCTTGTGCTGTTCCCCGAGCTCGGGCTCACCGCCTATAGCTGCGACGATCTGTTCCAGCAGCGCGCGGTGCTCGACGCGGCCGAGGATGCCTTGCGCGCGATCGTGGAAGCCTCGCGCGCGCTGA
Source organism: Binataceae bacterium (SeqCode) (assembly GCA_050736695.1). GTDB lineage: Bacteria > Desulfobacterota > Binatia > Binatales > Binataceae > JBARDN01. Next base: position 8,172 of record JBOHWH010000019.1, read on the forward strand.
ACCTGGTCGCGGTCGTCGGGATGCCGGTGCGGGCGGATAATTCGCTGTTCAACTGCGCGATCGCGATTTCTCGCGGACGGATTCTGGCGGCGACTGCGAAAACCTATCCGGCCAATTACCGCGAATTTTACGAGCTCCGGCAATTCGCGCCTGCGGCCTCCGCGCTAAGCGCCGAAATCGATCTCGCCGGACAGGCCGGGGTTCCCTTCGGCACGCGGATCCTCCTGCGCTGCGAGGAGCAGCCGTGGCTCGTGATGCATGCGGAGATTTGCGAGGACCTGTGGACGCCGATCGCGCCATCGGCTCACGCCGCGCTCGCCGGCGCCACCGTGATGCTGAATCTTTCGGCGTCGAATATCACCGTCAGCAAGGCCGGCTACCGCCGCGAGCTGGTCGCGAGCCAGTCCGCGCGATGCATCGGCGCGTATCTCTACTCGGCGGCCGGGCCGGGCGAATCGACCACCGACCTCGCTTGGGACGGACATGCGATTATCTGCGAGAACGGCACCACGCTGGCCGAGTCGCAGCGCTTCAGCGACGACCCGCAACTGGTCTGCGCCGAGATCGATCTCGAGCGCCTGATGCAGGAGCGCATGCGCCAGACGAGCTTCGCCGATTGCGCGCGGACTGAGCACGACGGGGTTGCGGGTTTTCGCTCGATTGGATTCTCGCTCGAATTTCCGCGCCGCCAGCGGATGCTTCTGGAGCGGAGATACGAGCGCTTTCCTTACGTGCCATCGGACCCTGCCGGCCGCGATCATCGCTGCGCCGAGGTTTACGAAATTCAGGTCCAGGGGCTCGCCACCCGGCTGCGCTACTCGAAACTCGAACGGGTTGTGATCGGAATCTCCGGCGGACTCGACTCCACTCACGCGCTGCTGGTGTGCGCGCAGGCGATGGACCGGTTGCGGCTGCCGCGGCGCAACATTCTGGCCTACACGATGCCGGGTTTTGCAACCAGCGCGCGCACGCTGGCGCAGGCGCGCAGTCTGATGGCGGCGCTCGGATGCAGCGCCGGCGAGATCGATATCCGGCCGAGCGCGCAGCAGATGCTCTCCGACATCGGTCATCCGTTCGCCAAGGGCCTGCAGATTTTCGACGTCACCTTCGAAAACGTCCAGGCCGGCGAACGCACCAGCCATCTGTTCCGGCTGGCCAATCTGAATTCCGCGATCGTGGTCGGCACCGGAGATCTAAGCGAGCTCGCGCTCGGCTGGTGCACTTACGGGGTCGGCGATCACATGTCGCATTACGCGGTCAACGCGAGCGTGCCCAAGACACTCATCCAGCACGTCGTGCGATGGGTCGCCGAGACCGGACGCCTCGGCCCTGACGCCGGCGCGACTCTGCTTGAGATACTGGCGACTCCTATCAGTCCCGAGCTGGTGCCGGGCCACTCGGCCGAGGGCGACCCCGAGCAGCGCACCGAGGCGATCATCGGACCGTACGAGTTGCAGGACTTCAATCTCTATTACACGCTGCGCTTCGGTTACGCGCCGCCCAAGATTGCGTTTCTGGCGTACTCGGCGTGGCGCGACCGCGCGCTCGGAAGATGGCCCGCGGTGCCGGAGAATGCGCGCCGTCAATATCCAATCGGAAAGATAAAGTCTTACTTGAAGATTTTTCTGACCCGGTTTTTTGCCGAGAGCCAGTTCAAGCGCTCGTGTATTCCGAACGCGCCCAAGGTCGGCTCCGGCGGCTCGCTGTCGCCCCGCGGCGACTGGCGCGCCCCTTCCGACAGCAGCGCCGAGGCGTGGCTCGCGGCGCTCGAGCTGGTGCCCGGCAGCGATATCGTCGCGGCGCCCAAGCGCCGTTCACGTGGCAGCCGCCGGTGAGATTTCCTCCAGCGTCATACCGCGCGTTTCCGGAATCCAACCCATCACCACGATAACTCCCAAGAGCGGCCCAATCGCGAAAATCGTCGCCGCATTGCCGAGCCCTCCGAGCCGGTCGGCCAGCAGTCCTACCACCAGCGGCGACAACGCCCATCCGAATTGCCCGAACACTTGCACTGTCAGCGAATATCCGCAGGCGCGAATTTCAGTCGGGAACAGCTCGGTCGATAGCGCGCTGGTCGCGGTGCGCGCCGCTTGGTACGAGAACATCGTCGCGATCATCGCCAGCATCAGATTTCTGAAGCTCGCCGACTGGAACAGCATCGCCATCGCCAGCCCCGAGCAAATATAAAAAAACGTGGTGGTCAGGCGCCGGCCGATCCGATCGATCGCCCATCCTGCGATAAGGCTGCCGACGCTGCCCATCAGGTAGGCGAGGATGACCGCGACGCCCACCTGCGCGGCCGACCAGTGGTGCTCGCGCCGCGCGTAGAGACTGAAAAAAGTGATCGTCGGTCCACCGATAAGGCCGATGCTGTTCCACAGCAGCGCCACCACGATGAGCCGCGAGCGGTAGGGGCCCGCGACCTCGAGCAGCGACTCGCGGATTTTCGGCCACAAGCTCCCGCGTTCGGTTCCCGCGAGCGTTCGCGCCGCTGCCAGCACGCGAAAGCGCATCGTCTCGCGCAGCCCGCGGCGCAGAAAGATCGTGAGCACCAGCGGTGCGATGCCGATAAAGTACATTCCGCGCCAGCCCCACTTCGACGGTGCGATGAACCCGTAGAGTCCGCCCGCGGCGGCCACGCCCAAAAACGCGACTGTCAAGAGTCCCGCGATCGCGCGCCCGCGCTCAGCGTCGGGAAACTCTTCGCTGATCATCGTGACCGCAACCCCGAACTCCGCGGCAAGAAACAATTGCGCGATCGTCTGGAAGATCGTGAATGTGATCATTCCCCTCGAAATCGCGGTCATCAGGGTAAAAATCGCGTAGAACAAAACCGACAGCACGACAATCGGTTTGCGCCCGTACAGATCGGCGCTCGCTACCAGAAAGAACGAAAGCAATCCGCCCAGGCGCACAATGGTCGCAACCAGACCGATGGTCGAGTCGTTCATTCCGAAAGTGTGCATGATGTCGGGCGTGCACAAATGAAAGATCGTGATGTCGTAGCCCTCGAAAATCGTCGCCGAGGTCAAGAGCACGAACATCCACGGCAGATAGCGGCGCGGCGGATGGAGCGGATCAGCCGCGACGGGCGGCGAGGCGGGTAATTCGGTAGCGCGATCGATCATGCGCGATCCATCATGGAGGTTCGCATGCGCGCGGGGCCGCGCACACGCAAAGCTCTGTAAAGGTTTCAGATCGCGCCGGGCTCGGCAACATCCCCACGCCGGGCCCGCGCTCTCGACGAACGAAAGTCTATACGCTAGAGCCAGATGAGTTGAAGGCGCATTGGCGCGCGTCGATTAATTCCATCCGGAGGAATCATCATGAGTGGTCAGACGATCAAGATCCCGGCACACGGCGGTGGGAATTTTTCCGGCTACCTTGCGCTGCCGCCGGGCGGCCGCGGACCGGGCATACTGGTGCTGCAGGAAATCTTCGGAGTCAACGCGCATATCCGCGCGACCGTCGAGCACTGGGCCGCGGAGGGTTACGTCGCCATCGCGCCGGACGTTTTTTGGCGCGTCGAGCCCGGCCTCGACCTCGACTATACGCAGGAGGGGATGCGGAAAGGACGCGGCGTGCGGCAGAAGCTTGAGCTCGAGCTCGCGATGACCGATATCGAGACGACGCTTGCGGCGCTTCGCGCACGACCCGAATGCACCGGCAAGGTGGCCGTGGTCGGTTACTGCTTCGGCGGCCTGCTGGCCTACCTGACCGCGGCGCGAACCGATGTCGCGGCGGCGATTTCATATTACGGCGGCGGCATCGATCAGCGCGCCGGCGAAGCGAAATCGATTCGATGCCCGATCATGTTTCATTGGGGCGAAAAAGACGGCGCGATTTCCGCGCCCGCGCGCGAGGCGGTGCGCATCGCCATGGCGGGCCATGACGACGCCGAGTTCTATGTCTATCGCGACGCGCAGCACGGCTTTAACTGCGATCTGCGCGCGTCGTTTCATCCGTTCGCCTCGCAGCTCGCGCGCTCGCGCTCGATCGGAATACTGCGCCGCACGCTCGGCCCGCGCCTCGATCTGTCCACCTTATGGGACCGTCATTGCGACCTGGAATTTTCCACGCGCGACGCCGACGCGACGATGGCGACAATGGTGCCCGAACCGTACGTGAATCATATTCCAACCCTGACCGGCGGCTACGGCCACAAGGAGTTGCGCCGCTTTTACAAATACCACTTCATCCCCACCCTGCCCGAGGACACCAAAGTCGTGCCGATCTCGAGGACCATCGGACCGGATCGGATCGTCGATGAATTGCTGCTCTGCTTCACCCACACCAAGGAACTCGATTTTCTGCTGCCGGGAATCAAGCCGACTGGCAAAGCGGTCGAGATTCCGACCGTGGCGATCGTCGAGTTTCGCGGCGACAAACTCTACAACGAGCACATCTACTGGGATCAGGCGACGGCTCTGCGTCAGGTAGGTGCGCTCGATCCGCACTGCCTTCCGATCTCCGGAATCGAGCAGGCGGAAAAGCTTAAGGGCGAGAACGTTCCTTCCAATGCAATGATGCCGTCGTGGAGCAGCAGCGCGAACAAGAAATAGTTTCCGAGGAATAGTTTCCGAATGGATACGCAGCCGCGCGTCGGCTAAAATCTGCGGCGTGGAAATCAAACGAGTCTGCGTTTACTGCGCGTCAAGCCGCAAGTGCGCTCCCGCCTATCATAACGGCGCCGAGCGGCTCGGACGTATTCTTGCGCGCGCGGGAATCACCGTAGTCTTTGGCGGCGGCAGCAACGGCTCGATGGGCGCGCTCGCCAAGGGAGCGCTCGCCGAAGGCGGCAGAGTGGTCGGCGTGATTCCACGATTTATGGACGAACTCGAATGGGGCCATCGCGGACTGAGCGAGCTGATCCTCGTGCGCGACATGCACGAGCGCAAGCGCCTGATGATCGCTGAGGTCGATGCGGCCGTGGCGCTGCCCGGTGGCTGCGGGACGTTCGAGGAACTATTCGAGGCAATTGCGTGGAAGCGGCTTGGACTTTACGGCGGTCCGATCGTGATCGTGAATACCGGCGGTTACTATCGCCCGTGCCTGGAATTGCTCGAGAACGCGGTACGCGAACATTTTATGGACCAGCGGCATGGCGCGATCTGGAGCGTGGTGGACGACCCGGACCAGGTGCTCGACGCGATTCTCAACGCTCCGCCGTGGCCGAGTGAAAACCGCAATTTCGCGGTACCCTGATTGAACTGGAAGCGGCTCAAGCGCGCAGCAGGAAGTCGCTCAGGTCCATCGAAAATTGCCCGTCGGTCAGACTCATCGATTTGGGCGAACGCTTGAGTTGCAGCTTCTCGAGATCCTGATCGCGCGGCAGGATGTAGATCATATCGCCCGATGAGAGCGACAACAGCCGCACCCGCTCGTCGCCGCGGCGTTCTGTCCCTGCAACCTCGTACGGGCTCACGTGATAACCGAATCCGCGCGCCCGCATCGTGTTGTCATCGACTTCTTCGACTACCCCGACGAAGATTCGGGTGTTGTCGTCGCGGAAGAGGCGTTTATCCACCAGCACTATGCGGTCACCTTCGCGGATCGTCGGCATCGTGAAACCTCCGTCAGGCCTGCCCATCGGATTTTGCAGCGACGATCTTACTCCGGCCGCACTCCGGAAACGATGCGGCGCGGGAATATAACGACCTTCCGGCGGCCGGCCGCTATATTCCCGCCGCATCGGCGCTGACGCTTCAAGCGCGCTGGCGCGAACTCCTCTCAAGCGCTGGCGCGGGCTTCGGCTCCGCCAGCAGCCTGGCTCTGAGCAGATTCCTCTCGCGCCGCCGACGAGGCCATCCATCCGCGGATGACATCGCTCAACTCGCGCGCGCGGATCAAATCAAGCCCGAAGCGGATCGGCAGCGAGCGCGGCAACGCCTCGATATAGTCGCGGCCATCTGTGCGGCTGGCGATCCGATCAATAAGCCGGGTCGTGAATGTCCGCCGCGCGCCGCGCAGGTTCGCATCGTTATAGATCTTGACGATCAGCTCTGCCGCCAGACGCACAGCCTCGGCGAGGCTGACTGCGGGACTGGCAAACTGATCGAGCGCCTGGCGCAGCGGGAACTGATCCGGATTCCACATCGCGACCGCGCCAGCGCGCAGGATCATCTCGATCGTCGGAGTAGTGAACGAGTAGCCCCATCCCGAAAGCTTGGTGTTGGTGGTGGCAAGCTCGGCCGCATCCAGGCATCCGGAGCGTACGCGCGCCTGCAACGCCGACGAAGTCCACACCCGGCGCACGCCGAATTCCGCTTTCGCCAGCGTCGCGAGAATCCTGTCGTCGGACCACAGCACATGCCCCGGCATCGCGGCCACGACCACGCTCTCCGCGCCGTGGCGACCGAGCAGCTTTATCAGACGCTCGCGCCGGTCAGTGCCGATCGCGGCCAGCGCCGCTCCGTCGCGCACCCGGCAGACCGATTGGATACCATCGGCCAGAGCCTTCAACTGAACGTCGGCGCGCAGTTTGCTGTCGTGTCCATTGGCGCTCATCGAGGTGGAAAACCCCGGGGGCAAACGCAGCAGCGTGTCCTCGAACTGAAGCCTGCGCAACTCCGCAAGCGCGGCCTGCGTAATTACGAACTGGCGCGGCCAGGTCGCGAGCAGATTCAGGCGCCCGAGCATGCACAGCGTCGCGATCGCGGTCAGATCAATCACGATCGCGTTGGCGCGATCGAAAAATCCGAGCGCTTCTTCGAGCTCCGCCGGCGTACCCAGGCAGCATTTGATCGACGCGTCCGGACGCTGCGCCATGACGAACATCGTCTGCAGATCGTTGACGCCCATGCGCTCAGCGATCGCGTGAATTGGAATCGGATTATTCAGGTACGCGCGCTCGATCGAACCGAGCACATCTTCGCGCCGGGTCGCGGAGGGCGCAATCGCCTCGATCAGCGCGGGCAGAGCGGCCCAGTCAACGGCCTCGGGCCGGATCGGTTCCATCTCGATTTCCGGCTGTCCGGGAAAGCGTTTGGCCCATCCTGCCGCGCAATCCTGGAAGCGCCATGCGTACTTGCTGATAATCTGTTTTACGACTCCGGCCTTGCGGCTGAAGCGGCCCTCGGGAAGCTGGAACTTGTCGCCGACGCGTTTGCCCTTGAGCGCCTTGGCCATCGGCGAGTTCGGCCCGTATTCGTCGATCGATTCGTCGGGATCATTGGCGTCTTCGAGCACGATCCATTTATCGGCATTCGACTCCTGCTCGACGAAGCACACCGCCGCGCCAGAAGCCGCCGAATCGTAATCCCCTATATGAGCCACCGGTCCCACCGGACCAAGCGCCGCGAGGTACGCGCGATGCGCGTTGATATCTCCCGGATGACGCCGCAGCAGCTCGTAGGCGTAGCTCAGCGACTCGCTGGCGCGTCCGCCCTCGCGCATGATTCGGACTGCCGCGCGCCCAAGCGCGATCGGAACGCTGCGCGCCGGCGGCATCGCAGCCGGATCGGCGATCACCAACTCGCGACGTCCGACGCGTTCGGCGGCAACCGAGCGGCGCAGGCGCATCACAGAGTCTTCCGGATGCTGCGCCAGGTACTGCTGGATCATCTCGATCGCGGCCTCCGGATCTGACTGTTCTAACCGCGCAAGATCGGCTTCGGAAGAATCCGCGGCCCCCGAAGCACTCGCCTCGATTGTGCCGCCGCGCGCGATGGCGGTGACGATGTCTTCGCGCCCCAGGCGCGAGGCGCATTCGATCAGGCGGCGGTTGTCCGCGGGTTGCCCGCTGGTGGCGAGCGTCTGCCACAGCGGCAATGCGTCGCTGTAGCGGCCGAGATCGTGCAGCAAAGCGGCAAGCTTGCGCCGGTCGTCAACGGAAGTATCGGCCTCATGCGTCAGAAACGCATCGTCAGCGAGCTTTGAGGCTTGATCGAATTTGCCCTGCTCCAGGCGCAGATTAGCGCGCAGGATCATAAGCGCCAGAGGCGCGATCGCACCGTCGGGCAGCGCGGCCAGTATCGCATCCGCGTCGTGCCATCGCTCCAGGCACCCCAGCACGTCCACGGCGGCGGAAACTGCGAACGGGAAATCGCCCTTGGGCACAGAATCGGGCCGTGCGACCGCGCGCGAGAGCATCTCAGCCGCAAGCTGCAAATCGCCGGGCTCGTCGCGCTCGCGCAGCGTAATCGCCAAATCGTATTCGGCGTCGTCGCGGCCGCCGACTGCAACCGCGCGGCGAAAAATCTCGATCGCCTCGTTCAGATTTCCGCGTCCGCGCAGCACGATCCCGTATTCGACCAGCCCGTTGGCATCTTCGCTCTTGAGTGTATGCGCCTGCTCGATGTCCTTGCCCGCGCCATCGGCGTCGTGCAGGGCGATCCGCGCCTGCGCGCGGCCGATGAGTCCCTGCACTTCGTTTTGTGCGGAGTCTTCCTGCCGCGCAAATTCAACCGCCTGGGTGAAGCAGCTTTCGGCTTCGCGCACGCGCGATTCTTCACTCGGCTGCGCCGCGGGATCGGCGCCCTCAGAAGGAGCAGGCGCGGGTACGCTCGCGCTCAGGTCCGCGAGCAGGATCGATTGGCCCAGAATCAGCCACGGGTCGGATTGGCCGGCCATGATCTGCGAGGCCGCGCGCGCGTAACGCTCTGCGCGCAGATAATCGGCGCCCGAAAGCGCGCGCCGCGCCATCACCATTGCAACTTCCGGGTCGGCGCCCAACTCGGGCGCAACGTTGGTTTCGAGCGCGCCCGCGTCCGCCGTAAGCGGCGCGTTGTTGAGCCACAGCGCAAGCGCGCGGCCACTTGAAGGAAACTGCATCCTCAGCCGATCCGCCAAAGCATGCGCGCGATCGCGTTCGCCCAGAAGCTCGTGCGCCAGCGCCTCGTTGGTGCAGGCCTGCTCGTCTTCGGGCGCAAGCGAGCGTGCCGCAATAAACAGCATCGCGGCTTTGCGCGCTTCGCCCTCGCGCAGCCACGCGACGCCCAGATTGGTCAGCACGCGAAACTTCTGCGCCGCATTGAGCTCGCCCCAGTGCTGCTCGCGCAGCCGCAAGAGCGCAAGCCGCGCCATCTGGCACGAACGCTGATTGATGTAATCGGCGGCCGCCGTGATTTCGCTTTCGAGCGCGTCGGGCGGCGTTTGGTTGGGTTCGAGCACGGCGGTTTGCGCGTCGAGCCGCACCAGCGAGTCGGCGCGCGTGATCGCCTGCCGCTTGGCAGCCGAGCCGAACTCCGTCAAAATTTGAGGATATTCGTCGAGCAGCTCCTGGATGTCGTCCCAGGTGATGACCTCGATCGCGCTCGGGCCCGCGCCTTTCTGCGCGCGATTGAGATCGTACAGAATGCGCTGCAGGCTTGCGCTGCGCGACGCGGTGGTCGCGATCACGAAGCGTCCGATCGGGAGCCCGAGGCTCAGAGCACGTTCCGCGGCGTCTTTGATTTCATTCGCCGTGAGCGCATTCTGAGCTTCGCGCAACTCGCATCGGACCGCCGCAAGCCGCGGCCGGCCGCTGATTTCGAGCAGATGAATCCCGCGCTCGCGGCGCTCGGGATCGCGCATCCGTTCGATTTGCGCTAGCTGCCAGTGACGCCGCAGAAGCCGCAGACAGAGCCGTTCGAACTCGTCCGCGCTTCGGGGCAGAGGATATCCAGCACCTGATATAGCCATAGTGTAGGATTTACTAACACAATGGTGATCATGGCGAAAGAGGCGGGGTTAAAGTCCAACTTTCGGCGTCTAGGCAGCGCTGATAGCATAGAGAGTTTCAGCGATGCTTACGCTTGATAACGTTACCAAGTCCTTCGGCGCGCGAAAGATCCTCGACCGGGTCAACTGGTCGATGCCCGATGGCGCGCGGGTGGGGCTGGTCGGCCTCAATGGGGCCGGAAAATCCACCCTGCTAAAGATGATCGCGGAGGTTTATCCGCCCGATTCCGGCCGTATCGCGCGGCCGCAGAAGACCCGCGTCGGATATCTTGCGCAAGACGCGCCCGAGATGGGCGGGCGCCCGGTTCTGGCCGAAACCTTGTCCGCGCTTGAGCGGATGCAGGCGCTGGAGCGGCGCGGCCGCGAGCTCGAGCAGATTCTCGCCGGGGAAAATTCCGGCCCGGGTCACGACGCCGCGCTAGAGGAATACGGCGAGGTGCTGCACGAGCTCGAGCAGCACGATTTCTACAGCGCCGATTCGCGGGCCACCGCGGTGCTGTTCGGCTTGGGTTTCACCGAGGCGGATCTGACTCGCGACGTGGCCGAGTTCTCGGGCGGAATCCGGATGCGGATTGCGCTGGCGAAGCTTCTGCTCGACGGGCCGGACTTCATGATGCTGGATGAGCCGACCAATCATCTGGATATCGAAGCGCGCAACTGGCTCGAGGATTATCTGGCGGGATACACCGGCGGGATAATTCTGGTATCGCACGATCGCTATTTTCTGGATCGCGTGACTAATCGCACTGCGGAAGTATCGCGTGGGAAAATCACCGACTACGCCGGCAATTACACGCGTTACCTGGTGCAGCGCGAGGAACGCTTCGCGCTCGAGATGGCGGCGTACGAGAATCAACGCGAAGAAATCGACCACATGGAGCAGTTCATCAGCCGCTTCCGCTATCAGGCGAGCAAAGCGCGGCTGGTGCAAAGCAGAATCAAGCAGCTCGAAAAGGTCGAGCGGCTCCAGCCGCCGGCCGGCGCCGAAAAACCGCCCGCGATCATCTTTCCCGGATGCGAGCGCAGCGCCCGCCGCGTCTTCGAGCTTAAAGGCGCGGTCAAAAAATACGACGATCTCACCGTGTATGCCGGGATCGATCTGGTGATCGAGCGCGGGCAGAAGATCGCACTGGTCGGCCCCAACGGCGCCGGAAAATCGACGATGATGAAGCTGCTCGCCGGGGTCGAGGATCTCACCGCGGGCGAGCGGATCGTCGGCGAGAAATCGGCGCTCGGCTATTTCGCGCAGAATCTTGCCGAATCGCTCAACTACGGCAAGACCGTGCTGGAAGAGTTGAGCGATTCGGCCGAGGCGTTGAACACGCCGCAACTGCGCGGCCTGTTGGGCGCGATGCTGTTTTCCGGCGACGACGTCGAAAAGCGCGTCGGCGTGCTCTCGGGCGGCGAACGCGCGCGGCTTGCGCTGGCGAAAGTCCTGGCTCAGCGCAACAACTGCCTGCTGCTCGACGAGCCGACCAACAACCTCGACATTATCGCCAAGGATTCCCTGCTCGAAGCGTTGCGCCGGTTTCCGGGCACGGTGTTGCTCGTCAGCCACGACCGCTTTGTGCTCAACGAACTCGCGACCGAAGTGATCGAGGTCGGACAGGGCCACGCGACGCGCTATTTGGGCAACTACGATCAGTACCTGGAAAAGAAAGCGCTGATGGAAGCGAGCGCGGCCGCCGCGGTCGCGCCGCCGCGGAAGAAAGCCGAGAAACGCCGCAATGAATCCCGGGCGGAAAATTCGCGCGGACGCGAAAATTCGAAAAACGGCCGCGACGCCGAGCGGCGCCGCGATCGCGCGATCAAGCAAAAAAAACGGATCGAAGAACAGATCGAGAGTATGGAAACCGAGCGCGGAAAACTCGCCGAAGAAATGAACCGTCCCGATTTCTATCTGGCCCGCAAAGACGCCGGCGAACTTATCGCGCGCTACGAAAAACTCGGCCGCGAAGCTGAAAAGCTTTACGCGGAGTTGGTGAAGTTCGAGGACTCAGCTAAAGAACTTTAACCACAGATTTCACAGATTGGGCAGGCGGATTTCCGCGGCACTCGCCGCCGAAACGGCGAGCGCGAAAATAATAATCTGTCTGAGAATCCGTGAAATCTGCCGTGACTCTTTTTCTTACTCCAGTTCGCGGAAATACGCCCTGATGTCGTCGGCCAGCAGCTTCGGCTCCTCCATCGCGGCGAAATGCCCTCCGCGCGGCATCGGGGTCCATCGGCGGACGTTGTAAACCCGTTCCGCCCAATGGCGCGGCGGCAACACCAGCTCGCCGGGAAAAACCGCGACTGCCGTCGGCGCTTCGATTCTGGTGCCCGGCTTGAGGCGCCACGGATGATGCCGCGCTTCGTAGTACAGCCGTGTCGAAGAATTGATCGTCTGCGTCACCCAATAGACCATCACGTTGGTCAGCAGTTGATCCTTGCTGAAGCGCGATTCGACTTCGCCCTTGCAATCACTCCAGGTGCGGAATTTTTCGATGATCCACGCCGCCACGCCCGCCGGCGAATCGTTCAGCCCGTACGCCAGCGTCTGCGGTTTGGTGCCCTGAATCCATTGGTAGCCGGTCTCGCCGGTGCGAAACTTTTCCATGTCGCCGAGAAAGACTTTTTCCTCGGGCGTCAGCTCGGCCGCGCTGCGCCCTTCGGCCGGACCGATCGCGATCATGTTGATGTGAATTCCGTACAGGCTCGGCGCGTGAACCTCTCCCGTCCGCGAGGTGATCGCCGCGCCCCAGTCTCCACCCTGCACGGCGAAGCGCTTGAACCCCAGCACGCCCGTCATCAGCCTGAAAAAGATCTCCGCGATCGCCTGAATATTCATCGCGCGCTCGCGCGGATGATCCGAAAAACCGTAGCCCGGAAGTGACGGCGCGATTACCGTGAACGAATCGTTCGCGTCGCCGCCGTGCGCGGCCGGGTCGGTCAGCATCGGGATGATATCCATGAACTCGCAGATCGATCCGGGCCATCCGTGGATGAGCAGCAGCGGTTTGGGATTCGGCCCGCGCCCCGGCTCATGGATGAAATGGATTCCCAGTCCATCGACGTTCGCGCGATATTGCGCGAAACGATTTATCCGCGCTTCATGCGCGCGCCAGTCGTAGCGCGTGCGCCAGTAGTCCACCACCTCGCGCATGTAGGCAAGGTTCGAGCCGTATTCCCATCCCGTCCCCGGAACCTCGTCGGGAAACCGGGTGCGATCAAGCCGCGTGCGCAGATCCGCCAACACCTCATCGGGCACCGCGACCTTGAACGGTTCAACGCTATTCGACATCAGCCACCTCCAATACCCGCTGAGCCGCGGGCGCGCGGCTAGAGCAATTCGGCGCCGCCGGTTGCCGCGCGAGTAGTGCCGTCGCGTTTGAACGCGTCGATCGCGTGGCGCGCGATCTGCGTCATGTGGACCTCGTCAGCTCCATCGACCAGCCGCGCCGAGCGCGCATGCCGCAGCATCGACTCGAGCGGCGTGTCGGTCGAGTAGCCGAGCGCGCCGTGAACCTGGATCGCGCGATCGCAGATACGCCAGAGCGTGTTGGCCACATGATGCTTCGCCATCGAGACTTCTTGCCGAAACGGCAACTTGTTCTCGATCAGATAGGCCGAGTGCAGGACCATCAGCTTGCACTGATACAGCTCCATCGTCGATTCCGCGATCTTGAACTGGATCGCCTGCTTGTCGATCAGAAAGCCGCCTTGCACTTTGCGCTCCATCGCGCGCTTGACCATCATTTCCAGTGCGACCTCGGCGCTGCCGATCCACCGCATGCAATGCGCAAGGCGCGCCGGGCCGAGCCGCACCTGGCCGAGCGTATGCCCCTGCCCGCGCGGCCCGAGCATCGCGTCGGCGGGCACGATGCAGTTGGTCAGCCTGATTTCGCAATGATTTCCCTTGCCCGCCATCGTGTCGATATCGCGCACAATCTCGAAGCCAGGATTCGGCAGATCGACGATAAACGCGGAGTTGCGCGCCTGCGGCGGATCGGCGTCCGGATCGGTCTTGGCGATCACGATCGCGAACTTTGCGCCATGCGCGCCCGAGATAAACCATTTGTGCCCGTTGAGCACCCAGTGGTCACCCTCTTTCACCGCGCTGGTCTGAATCTGGGTCGGGTCGGAGCCCGCGACCTCGGGCTCGGTCATCGCAAAGCACGAGCGGACTCGTCCGTCGCACAGCGGCCGCAGATATTTTTCTTTCTGCTCCGGCGTCGCGAAGTGCAGCATCGTATGCATGTTGCCCTCGTCGGGCGCCTGGCAGTTGATGATAAACGCGGCCAGCCGGTTGCGGCCGCATTCGGCTGATACCGTCGCGATTCCCATCGGTCCGAGCCCCAGTCCGCCGAACTCCGCCGGCATATGCGGCAGCCACAGTCCGCGCTGATGCGCCTTCTTGCGCAGCGCGATAATTCCCTCGCGCCAGTTGCCGGTCTTCTGCATCCCGGCCTCGGCGGGTTCGATCTCTTCCTTGATAAAGGCGCGGATCTTGTCGCGCAATTCGATCACGTTCGGCGGCATCGTGAAGTCGATAGACATCGCTTAATCCTCTGATGTTTTCTTGATTGGTTAGCCAAAGTGGTACAGGGAAAAGCGTCAAGGCGTCAAGGCAGGTTTCAAACGGCTGCGCGTATCGGCCGTTGGCGTCAAAAGCACGTTTCATGCGATAGGAGCGCATAGTCATTTTCACTCGGGTTTTTTCCGGGTCATGGAGGAATCACGATGGCAGACGGCAGGCTCGCGGGCCGGGTAGCGGTAATCACCGGCGGAGCGTCAGGAATCGGCAAGGCAACCGCGGAACTCTTCGCGAAGGAAGGCGCGAAGGTCGTGATCGGAGATCTCGCGACCAGCGCGGGCGCGAAGATCGCGCAGAAGATTGGCGCGACCTTCGTTGCGATCGACGTAAGCAAAGCCGAAGATGTCGACGGCCTGGTCAAATCCGCGACCGACCTGCACGGCAGGCTCGACGTGATGTTCAACAACGCGGGAATCGGAATCGGATCGCCTCTGCTCGGTACCAGCGCCGAGGATTATTATCGCACGCTGCGCATCGATCTGGACGGCGTGTACTGGGGGCTGCAGGCCGCGGGCCGCGTGATGGTTTCGGCGGGTCGCGGCGCGATCGTCAACACGGCATCGGTGGCCGGGCTTATCGGATCGACCGGGCTGTCGGCCTACAACGCGGCCAAGCACGGCGTCGTAGGACTGACGCGCAACGCGGCGCTCGAGTTCGCGCCGTTCGGCGTGCGCGTCAATTGCATCTGCCCCGGCGTGATCGAGACGCCGCTGGTGATGAACCAATTCGGCGTGATGGAAGGCGCGCGCAAGATGCTCGACGCGATGCATCCGCTGGGCAGGATGGGCCAGCCGCAGGAAGTCGCAAAGGCGGTGTTGTTCCTCGCCTCCGACGACGCCTCATTCATAACCGGCCACGCGCTAATCGTGGACGGCGGAATGACCGCCGGCATCGCAGGCAGCAACCCGTTTAATCAGTAGGAGGAAGCGGAACGACATCTGCCGACAGCTTCGCCGCCACCCTCCGCGCCCAGTCAGGGAAATTCGGTCCGCGCC
>JBOHWH010000020.1:0-37367 GCA_050736695.1 Binataceae bacterium (SeqCode)
AAGGTAGGCGACGAGCGCCTCTTCCGCGTAGACGTTGAGCTTGGCGCCGAAGCCGCCGCCGACCTCGGGCGCGATCACGCGAAGTTTGTTTTCGCCGATCTTGAGTTGTTCAGCGAGTTGCGAGCGCAGCAGATGCGGAATCTGCGTCGAGGACCATAAAGTCAACTGCTTGTAACCGGCCTCCCATTTGGCAACGGTTCCGCGCGGCTCCATCGGAACGGCGGCGAGGCGCTGATTGTATATGCGGAACTTGATGATCTTGTCGGCGTGGCGCATCGCGTCTTCGACGGCGGGATTCGGAACGCTCGCGAGGGTGACCGAGTTGGTCCCGAATTCCTCGTGCAGAATCGGTGCGTCCGGCCCGAGCGCCTTTTCCGGATCGACCACGGCGTCGAGCGGTTCATAATCGACCTCGATAAGGTCGAGCGCATCCTGGGCGACGTAAGGCGACGCGGCCACGGCGACTGCGACTCCTTCACCGATGAACCGAGCTTTGCCTTGCGCGAGTACCGGATGAAACGGCACGTGATCGGCGGGTGCGACGCACGGCACCGAGCCGATTTTGTCTTTCAGGTCGGCGCCGGAAAGCACGCACATGACGCCGGGGAGTGCGCGCGCCTTTGCGAGATCGATCGAGCTAATCTTCGCGTGCGCATATGGGCTTCTCAGGATTACCGCGGAAAGCATTCCCGGAAGCCGCAGGTCATCGACGTAAGTTCCAGTACCGGTGACGAGGCGTGGATCCTCGCGGCGCTTGATTCGTTCGCCGACAAATTTCGGTATTACAGCCATTTAAGACCTCGCCTTATGCGGCCTGCTGTTCGCGCATTTTCTTCGCCGCGTGCCGGATCGCATTGACGATATGCTGATAGCCGGTGCATCGGCACAGATTTCCCTCGAGCGCTTCGCGAATTTCGGTGTCGCTTGGATCGGCGTTGCGTCCGAGGAGATCCGCCGCCGTCATGATCATCCCCGGCGTGCAGTACCCGCATTGGAGGCCGTGCTCTTCCCAGAAGCCTTCTTGTAGTGGATGCATCGTCGTGCCGCGTGCGAGGCCCTCGATCGTCGTGAGTTCGGCGCCCTCGGCCTGCACGGCGAGAATCGTGCATGACTTTACGGCGCTGCCGCTCAGATGAATCGTGCACGCACCGCACAACGAGGTTTCGCATCCGACATGAGTGCCGGTCAGACCCGCGACTTCGCGGATGTAATGGACCAGGAGGGTGCGGGGATCGACATCATCCTCGCGCCGCTCGCCATTGAGGGTGAGGCTAAGGCGCATAAAGTCTTTTCTCCCGGAGACGAGACTTACCAAATCATCGCTAAAACGCCAACGCGGGGGCCCCCGCACTCCAAACCGATGTTGCTACCAGACGACCTTTACCAAGTAGCGTGAGATCTCGCGGTCGGCGGTTAGCGCCCTAAGGTCTTCGATCTGTGCTTGCCCAAGCAGCATCCGATCAAAGGGATCTTTGTGCAGCGCGGGAAGATCGGCGTTGAGCGGCGAAAGTCGGGCGACAGGATGGCCCGCGCGTGCGATAATAATTTCTTGGCCGCGCAAGACGCGTTTTCAGCAATTTTGAGAAGTGCATCTTGGCTTCGTGAACATTTGTCGCTTTGAATTTGACCATGCAAAAAGATTATCTTTGGCTCACTGCTTAGTCACAACAAAGTTAGAGTGAATACCACCCGGGGGCGCTTCCACCGCACGACTTGCCGAATGCCGTGCGATGGTTAGGTTCTAAAACGAATGAACGCAAACCGGTTCACTGAAAAGCTTCAGGAAGCGCTTGGGCGCGCGCAGAATGCGGCGCTCGCGGCGCACAATCAGGCCGTTGACGTCGAGCATCTGCTGGCCGCGCTACTCGAGGAAAACGACGGACTCGCCGCCTCGATTCTGAGCCTGTCGGGAGTCGATCGCGCCTCCGTGCAGAGCAAGCTCGCCGCCGAGCTTAAGAAGATTCCGCAGGTGACTGGAGGCGGCTCCGATTCCACCCAAGTCTATGCGACACAACGCTTGGGCCGCGTGCTCGCGCGTGCCGAGCAGGAGGCGGGCAAGCTCAAGGACGACTACGTGTCGGTGGAGCACGTGCTGATCGCGATCCTCGATGAACCGGGCGCTGCCGCCAGGATCTTGCGCGAAGCGGGGCTGACCCACGACAAGCTGATGGCGACGTTAAAGCAGGTGCGCGGAAATCAGCGCGTGAGTTCGGCCAATCCGGAGGCGACTTATCAGTCGCTCGAAAAATATGGCCGCGATCTGACCAAGCTCGCGTCGCAAGGCAAACTCGATCCGGTTATCGGACGCGACGAAGAGATTCGGCGCGTGATCCAGGTGCTGTCGCGCCGGACCAAAAATAATCCCGTATTAATCGGAGAGCCCGGGGTCGGCAAGACGGCGATCGTGGAGGGATTGGCGCAGCGCATCGTGCGCGGCGACGTTCCCGACGGGCTCAAAAACCGGCGCGTCGTTACGCTGGATATGGGCGCGCTGATTGCAGGCGCAAAGTTCCGCGGCGAATTCGAAGAACGGTTGAAGGCCGTGCTCAAGGAAGTTCAGGACGCGGCCGGCGAGGTGATCCTGTTCATCGACGAGCTGCATACCGTCGTCGGCGCCGGGGCGGCGGAAGGCGCGATGGATGCGTCGAATCTGCTGAAGCCGATGCTCGCGCGGGGCGAGCTGCATTGCATCGGCGCGACCACTTTGAACGAGTATCGCAAATATATCGAAAAGGATGCGGCGCTCGAACGGCGCTTTCAGCCGGTAATGGTCGAAGAGCCGAGCGTTGAGGACACAATCTCGATTCTGCGCGGCCTGAAGGAGCGCTACGAGGTCCATCACGGGATCAGGATCAAGGACGCGGCGCTCGTAACCGCCGCGATTTTGTCCAAGCGCTACATCACCGATCGTTTTCTTCCCGACAAGGCGATCGATCTGGTCGATGAAGCCGCGGCCAAGCTGCGCACCGAGAAAGAATCGATGCCGGTTGAGCTGGACGAGATCAATCGCCGCGTGATGCAGCTTGAGATCGAGCGCCAGGCGCTCAAACGCGAGACCGACGTGCCCTCGAAAGATCGCCTCGAGCGGATCGAGAAAGAACTCGCCGAGGCCAACGAAAAGCGCTCCGCGCTCCAAGCCCAATGGCAGAGCGAAAAGGGCGGTCTCGAAGCTCTTTCGAAGATCAAAGCTGAAATCGAGCAGACTCGCCTCGCAATCGAAAAAGCCAAGCGCGAGTACGACCTCAACAAGGTCGCCGAGCTGCAGTACGGCAAGCTCGCCGAACTTGAAAAGGCGCTTGCAGCCGACGAAGCCAAGCTCGCCAAACAACCGGGCGGCGGCGATCGGCTAATCAAAGAGGAAGTGGACGAGGACGATATCGCGACGGTGGTTTCGCGATGGACCGGCGTTCCGGTTTCGCGCCTGATGGAAGGCGAGATGCAGAAGCTCGTGCACCTGGAGGAGCATCTGCACAAGCGCGTCATCGGCCAGGATGAGGCAGTCTCCGCTGTCGCCGACGCGGTGGTTCGCGCGCGCGCGGGGCTCAAGGATCCCAATCGTCCGATTGGATCATTTATTTTCCTCGGACCGACCGGAGTCGGCAAGACCGAACTCGCGCGCGCCCTCGCCGAATTCCTGTTCGACGACGAAGCCGCGATGGTCCGGATCGACATGTCCGAGTATATGGAGAAGCACACGGTCTCGCGCCTGGTCGGCGCGCCTCCGGGCTACGTCGGTTACGACGAGGGCGGGCAGCTCACCGAAGCGGTGCGGCGCCGGCCGTACTCGGTGATTCTGTTCGACGAGATCGAAAAAGCGCACAGCGATGTTTTCAACATCCTGCTGCAGCTCCTCGACGACGGGCGGCTGACGGACGGTCACGGCCGCACGGTGGACTTCCGCAACTGCGTCGTGATCATGACCTCGAACATTGCAAGCCAGCTCATCCTGAGTTTCAAGGGCCAGGACTACGACAAGATGAAAGCCGAATGCCTGGACGTGCTGCGCCAAAGCTTTCGGCCGGAGTTCCTGAACCGCGTCGATGAGATCGTGGTGTTTCATCCACTCGCGCGCGCCGAGCTCCGGCAAATCGTCGAGGTGCAGCTCGGGCGGCTGCGCAAGCGGCTTGAGGATCGCAAGATCACGATCGAGCTCAACGACAAGGCGCTCGATTATCTGGCCGAGCATGGCTACGACCCGTCGTACGGCGCGCGACCGCTCAAGCGGCTCATCCAGAGCGAGCTCGAGACAGCGCTCGCGCGCAAGATCTTAACGGGTGACATCCGAGACGGATCGATGGTCAAAGTCAATGCGGGCGGACGCGGACTCGAGTTCACGAGTCAGCCGCCGGCCGCGGCTATCGCTTCATAATCGCACTGTTCCCGGACCGCAGGTTCATCAAAATCCCGATTGAGCGGAAGCTCTTGCTTCCGCTCTCCTCATCGCTATACTTAAGGAAGAATGATGGCTGGATAGCACTGACATTAGCAGCGATTATGTGTGATTGAAGCGGCGGGATGTCCGTCAAGCCCGAGCTAAAACGTGAAAGTTGGGGATTTCGTGCTGTTTTACAGAGGTTTTAATGGCTAGCGCAGTTGTAGATCTGAGTCTCAAACCCACAACCCGGCTGACGCGGGGACGTGTCTGGCTGCGAATTGCCGTGGTCTTGGCTGCAATAATTGCGGTCTTGGCGCTCGCATTTCTGCCTGATCCGGCGAACGCGGCGACCCGGCCGATTGTGATCAAAATGGCCGATACGCCGGCGGTGTACGAACCCGCAAAGATCACGGTTAAGGTCGGCGAGCCGGTGCAATGGATCAACAACGCGAAGGCAGTTCATTCGGTGACCCTGGTTCCGGGCGACGCGCAGAACCCGAAGGATGCAAGCGAACCCGCTGGCGCCAAGACCTTCGACTCGGGCTTCATGCCGCCGGGCGGAACTTTCAGCTACACTTTCACCGTGCCCGGAACCTATCATTATTTTTGCGTTCCACATGAAAAGGCGGGTATGCTCGGTGTGGTAACGGTCAAGAAGTAAGCGAAGAGAATTTGGCTTTGAAGCTTTCGACAGGATCGGCAAGATTGCGGCGCGCCTGGCAAGCCGTGTGCGCGTCGATGGTTGTATGCGGTGCGCTCGCGATGTCTGCGGGCGCGGCGTGGCCATTTCCCTGGAGTATCGATATGTACCGCGGTGCGGCGGTGCAGCCGCTCTCCCGTGCGCCGCGGGTTATGCCCGATGACACGATGCCGGTGGATCGAGGCGAGCCGCCGATGACGCTCGAGGCGATGACCGTAAAGATGAAAAATCCTTACTCCTCGACGCCGAAAGATCTGGCGCACGGCAAGGAACTATTCCTGAACAACTGTGCGCCATGTCACGGCGAGAGCGCGACCGGCAACGGTCCGGTGGCGCATCTCCTGCACGACCATCCCAAGAATCTTGTTTCCGGCACCAGCAAGGATCTTCCCGACGGATACATTTATGGCGTGATTCGCGACGGGATACTGCTGATGCCCTCGTACGACGATGCAATGTCGGCGCACGAACGCTGGGACGTCGTGATGTATGTGCGCTCGCTGCAGCAGCAGTCGGGCGCGACCCCGGGCAATACCGCGTCTAAGTAACGCTCTTCGCAACCCACATCTTCAACTCCCATCATCGGGGCTTGGTTTTCCGCTCGCGCTTTTTCGGGCAGCTATCCAGACCGCGCTGAACATTTGTTAACAATTTTACGCGTGCCAGACACTTCCGCGCGTTCGATTAAACCTGTTTAATTGAGATTGCCTGTCTTGGTGGGTTTTGAAGCCGTTGGAGGAATCGCAGTCGGGAGATGTTAATGCTTCGGCCGGCGCCAATAGCCGCGATTGTCGTCGCCGTCTTCGCGGCAGCCGGAGTGGTGCTTCCAGCCACACACGCGGCACTTGCGGCGTCGCAACTATCGCCGCCCAGACCAGCAGCGTCAAACGAGAAGACGCTGCTGACGGTCGCTGAGCTCGTTCATCTGGCTGAGCTTGAGAATCCGGCGGTGAAGGCTGCGCGCGAGAGATGGTACTCGGCGCAGCATTCGATCAAGCAAGCCTACGCGCCCAACGATCCCATTTTCACTTATTCCAACATCGACAGCCGTGACAATCCGTTCACCCGCGGCGCGGAGCACTCGTACAATGTCACCGAGGCGTTTCAGTTTCCCGGCAAGGCGCTGCTTCAAACCGATCAGGCCAAACGCAATGCGCAAATTGCGCGGCTGGCTTATGAAGTATCGCTGCGGGATACGCGCGCCTCAGTCGAGACGAGCTATTACCAGCTCCTGCTCGATCTGGCACTCGCGAGGGTTAACGCTGACAATCTGGACAACCTCGAGCGCGTGCTGAAGGTCACGGAGATCGCTTACACGGCCAATTCGGCCACCCAGACCGATTTTATCAGCGCTGAATTCGATCTTGCCGCCGCCCGCCAGCAACAGGCGCAGTACCAGACGTCGGTTTTGAATGACGAGACCGCGCTCAATCAACTGCTCAATCGCGGACCCGCCAATCCGCTCGCGATCGAGCGCACGCTGACCCTCGATCCGATGACCGCGCGCGTCGATACGCTGATCGATCTGGCATGGCAAGCGCGTCAGGAAATTCTCGAAACCGCGCTCACCGAGCGCAACAGCGCCACCGCGCTGAATCTGGCCAAAATGGAATATCTGCCCGACTTTACGATTGGCTACCAGTTTGACCAATATCTGGTTCCGTCGTTCGGTCCGACGCCTCCGCATACCGAGTTTCACAGCGTGATCGTCGGACTAAACGTGCCGATATTCTTTTGGCTGCATCAGAAGGAAGACGTCGAGCGCGCGCATCATGATTTGGAGGCCTCGCGCGATGATCTCGCGTCGGTTCGCACGCAGACCGCGGCGGCGGTGACCTCGACCTTTCGCACCACCCAGCTCGCGTATCAGACCTCGCTTTTGTATCGCGACTCGCTGATCGGGCTTGCGCGGCAGGATTTCAACGTGGCGCTGATCGCTTATCAATCCGGGAAAATTGATTTCACGACGCTGGCCGCGGCGCTCGGACGCGACTACACCGCGCGCATCAGCTACCTGCAGGCCGCCAACCAGTTCCTGGCCGGCAAGGTGGCGCTCGAACAAACGATCGGGACCTCACTACCCAAATGATACCGCGAAGCAAACTTAAACTGGCGCTCGCCGGATGCGCCATGCTCCTGATGGCGGCCGCGGGATGCCGCACGGAGTCGGATATCCACGCCGATCAGTCTGCACCGCAGACGGAAGTGCCTGCGCTGATTCATCAGAACGGCCAGCCTGAGATGATCGAGCTGAAACTGTCCTCGGTTCCGGGCGCCAAATTCAGCGATGTACACGAAGTCGAGCTACCGGGAGTGCTGGAAACTACAGGGCAAGTGACCTTCGACGATCGGCGCGTATCGACAATCGTTTCGCGAGTGCAAGGCCGAATCGAAGAAACCCGTGTGTCGCTGTGGGACAACGTCCGTCGCGGGGAACCAATCGCCTCGCTTTACAGCCCCGATTTCATGACCGCCGAAGCCGAGTTGCTGCAAGCCAAAACCACCGCTAATCTGACCGGCGCACCCGAGATGACCGGCGGAGTGAACCTCGCGGAGTCGTTAGTATCTGCCGCAAAGCGCAAGCTCGAGCTGCTCGGGATGGACGACGCCGATATCGCGGCGATCAAATCGCCCAACCCGGTAATTTGGATGCGCGCGCCGATCTCCGGCACGGTAGTCGATAACAAGGCGATTCGCGGCGGCGCGGTGAATCCAGGCGACGTGCTGTACTCGCTCGGGACTCTGGAAGACGTTTGGATAACCGGCGATATCTACGAAGACGATCTCTCTCGCGTCCATATCGGGCAGCAACTCGATGCGGTCACGACCGCATACCCGAACGACATCTTTCACGGAACGATCGCGCGCATCAGTCCGGGTGTCGACGCGAACACCCACACGATTCAGATTCGCTGCGACGTGAAGAACTCCGGATTAAAGCTCAAGCCGCAGATGCTGGCGCGGATCACAATAGTCACTCGGCCCGGGCAAGCGCTGGTGGTCCCGCAGGACGCGCTGATATTCGAGACCGATGGCTACTATGCATTCGTGGATGCGGGTAACGATCGCCTGGAGCGTCGCAAAGTCGCGATCGCCTCCTGGGGTGAAAAGGGTTACGCGCGTGTCGTCTCAGGATTAAAGGCCGGTGAGAAGGTGGTCACCGGACAGACAATCCAGGTTGATGCGCTTTGGCACGAAGCGCATGGAGAGACTTCCTAGACCGCGCGCCCGGAACCAATCGAATCATGATTCAGTCGCTAATGGCGCTCGCGCTGCGCGAGCGGATTGTTGTCATCGGATTGGCCATAGTCCTGTTAGTGGCGGGTATCTATTCGTTTACTCAGATCGATATCGAAGCCTATCCGGATCCGGTGCAGCCGATGGTTGAGGTTCTGACGCTGCCCAACGGCCTCAGCGCCGAAGAAGTCGAGAAGCTGGTCACGGTTCCGCTTGAGTATGGACTCGGCGGGATGCGGAATGTGTCACGGATGGACTCGATTTCACTATTCGGGCTGTCGGATATTCGATGCTACTTCAACTGGGAAAGTGACTACTACCTGGATCGCATTCAGGCGATCAATCGCCTCAGTTTCATCACGTTGCCGCAGGGCATAATCCCCGGCATTTCCCCGGAAAATCCGATCGGAGAGATTTATCGCTACACGGTGCAGAGTCCCGATCACGACCTGATCAAACAAAAGGAAGTTGAAGACTGGATCCTGGAAAAGCAGCTCAAGACCGTGCCGGGAGTGATCGACGTCTCGGGCTTCGGCGGATTGACCAAGCAATATCACGTCGATGTCGATCCTCAGCGCCTCAATTACTATAAAATTCCGCTCTCCATCCTGGTCAGCTCGATCCAGAACGCCAATGTTAACGCCGGTGGCAACTATGTAAACGTCGGCGAGCAGGCGTTCGACGTACGCGGACTGGGCCTGGTCGGTTCGCTCGACGACATTCGCAATATCGTTCTCAGCTCGGTCAAGGCGACCCCCATCACGGTGGCTAATGTCGCCGACGTTTCAGTCGGATATGCGCCGCGGCTCGGTATCGTCGGAATGAATAGTCAGAACGAGGTAGTCGAAGGTATCGTTCTGATGCGCAAGTACGGCAACACGCTTGAGACGCTCAAAGGAGTGGAGAAAAAGGTTGCCCAGCTCAACCACTCCGGGATGCTGCCGAAAGGCTACCAGGCGGTTCCGTACTATGACCGCACCGGCCTCGTGAAGACGACGCTGCATACCGTGATCGAAAATCTGACCATCGGGATGGCGCTGGTTTTCATCGTTTTGGTGTTTTTTCTCGGCAACCTGCGTGCTGCGATCATCGCGGCGATCAATATCCCGCTTGCCCTGTGCGGCGCGTTCACCCTGATGCATATCGGTAACACGCCCGCCAATCTGATTTCGCTGGGCGCAATTGATTTCGGCATCATCATCGACACTACCGTAATCGTGATGGAGAACGTCGAGCGCCATCTGACCTCGGGCGAGCACCCGAGCGAGGGTGCGCGGCTCAAGATTCTGCGCGCCGCGCAGGAAGTCGGCGGTCCGATGCTGTTCTCGACGATCATCTTCGTGATCGCGTTTCTGCCGCTGTTCACGATGCGCGGAGTCGAAGGCGCGATCTTCTCGCCGATGTCGCACACCTATGCCTACGCGCTTGGCGCCGCGATCCTGCTGGCGGTGACGCTCTCGCCGGTGCTGTCCTCGTACTTCTTCGCCAGAGGAATGAAGGTGACCCGCAATCCGGTTTGGGGCGCGATCGCACGTTTCTATCACGGACTCTTTCTGCGTGTGCTGCGCTGGCCGCGCCTGACGTTGGCCGTGATTGTTATCCTGGTAGTGGCGGCGCTGTCGCAGTTTCCTCGCCTGGGCGGCGAGTTCTTGCCCAAGCTTGAGGAGGGCAATATCTGGGCGCACGCGGTGATGCCGCTTACGATCTCACTCGATCACGGCGCTGCGATGACCAATCGGATGCGCCAGATTTTTCTGTCGTATCCGGAAGTTACCACCGTCGTTTCGCAGCTCGGCCGGCCCGATGACGGCACCGAGACGACGGGCTTTTTCAGTATCGAGTTTTCAGTCGATCTCAAGCCGCAGGAAAAGTGGCCCTCAGGGATGACCAAGGAAAAACTGGTTGCGGCGATGGACGCGCATTTGCGCAAACAATTTCCCGGCGTCGGGTTTTCCTACAGCCAGAACATAGAGGACAACGTCGATGAGGCGCTGTCCGGCGTCAAATCCGGTGCGAACGCGGTCAAGGTCTTCGGTTACAATCTCAGTACCGACGAATCTCTCGCCAACCGGATTGCCGACATCCTGCGCGGCATCCGCGGAATCACCGACGTATTCGTCCTGCGCTCTCTCGGACAGCCGAATCTCGTGATCTCGCCCAATCGGGCCGATTGCGCGCGTTATGGACTCAATTCGGGTGACGTTGCCGCCGTGGTGCAGGCGGCGATCGGCGGACAGGCGGTGACCCAGGTCCTCGAAGGCGACCGTCGCTTCGATCTGGTCGTGCGATGGAAGCCGCAGTATCGGCAGAGCCTTGACGCGATCAAGCAGATTCGCGTCAACGTTCCGAGCGGGGGACAGATCCCGCTCGCGGAGGTCGCCGATATCCAAACCGCCGAGGGCGCGTCGTTCATCTATCGCGAGTCGCTGGAGCGCTACGTGCCGCTGCGCTTTTCAGTGACAGGACGCGACCTTGCCTCCGCGATAAAGGAAGCCCAGGCGGCGATCAATAAGCAAATCAAGATGCCCGAAGGGGTGCATGTCGAGTGGGCGGGCGAGTATGGCGAACTCGAGGCCGCTAACCGCCGTCTGATGATCGTCGTGCCGTTCGCACTGTTGTTAATCGCGGGAGTTCTCTACGGCGCAACGACGTCGCTGATCGATACGTTCATTATCATGGCGCAGATTCCGGTCGCGTGCCTCGGAGGGGTGCTCGGCCTGCTTATCACCGGCACCCCATTCAGCGTTTCCGCGGCGGTCGGATTCATTTCAATTTTCGGTATCGCCGTGATGGACGGAATTCTACTGAGCTTCTATATCCGGCAGCTCTGGGACGAAGGCCATCCGTTCGTGGAATCAATCGTCATGGGCTCGGACCGAAGATTGCGCGCCACGATGATGACCGACTTGGTCGACGCATTGGGCCTGCTGCCCGCCGCGCTATCGACGCGAATCGGAGCGCAGACGCAGCGCCCGCTCGCGATCGTCGTGATCGGCGGCGCCCTCGCGATAATGATTCTCACGCGCGTGCTGCAGCCTGTGCTGATTTACTTGTGCCATCGCGGATTGCGCGAAGCTGACGCGGCAAATCCTCGTCCTGCCAAGCCATAGATCGCCTCAAAGCGGCTCGCGTGCGCTCGCGGCGTGGATGCACTCCGTGGTAAATCCGCGATGGAGGCGAATGGCGATGGAAACATTGGCAAGCGGCTTTGGTCTGATCGAAGCGCCGCGAGTTGACGCGCAGGACCGGCTCTACTTCAGCGACGTGCCCAATGGCGGCGTCTATCGGCGGAATCCTGACGGCAAAATCGACATCGTGATTCCCAAACGCCGCGGCGTCGGCGGAATGATGTTCAATGCGGGTGGCGGCCTGGTATCGACCGGGCGCGGATTGATCCTGTTCGATGAAAGTACCGGCAAGAGCCGCGACCTGTTTGCCCAGTGGGAAGGCAAACCGTTGATGGGCCTGAACGATCTGACCACCGATGATCAAGGCAGTGTTTATACCGGCTCGCTCAGCTTCGATCCGCTGAGCAACAATACGCCCAAGCCGGGCAGCCTGTTCCGCGTTGATGCGCCGGGACGCGCGACGAAACTGTGGGATGGAATCCAGGTGACCAATGGGCTGGGCCTGAGCCCTGACCGCAAACTGCTCTATCATTCGGATTCGCCGACGCAGGCGGTCTGGGTCTATGACGTGGCGGCGGATCGCAGCGTCAAAGATCGGAGGATTTTCGCGAAGCTTCCCGCTGGGATGCCCGATGGCCTCGCGGTCGATGCCGAGGGCGGCGTCTGGGTCGCGGCGGTGCGCTCGGGCGAGGTGGTGCATATCGGGAAAGACGCGACGGTCCGCAAGCGAGTCAAGTTTCCGGCCACGATGGTAACGAGCCTGACGTTCGGTGGACGCGATCTTATGGATCTCTATGTGGTGACGGCCGACAACACCGAGCATCCCGATCGCAAGGGAACGATTTTCAAGCTGCGCGCCGAAGTTCCAGGCCTGCCGGTTCCCTTGGCGAAATTCTGATGGTGCCCGCCGCGAGGAGAATCGCTTGATTCAAAGCGCGGAAGGTGGCGCGACCGAATCAGATAACGATAAGAGCGGAGAGTCGCGCGAGCCGGCCAGCATTGCGCTCGCTGCGATCGTCAGCGCGAATGCCGCCACTCTCATGACTGCGGCGACAGGTTCTGAGGGCAGATGCTCGCCGAAGGCGATAATGCCGCCCAGGATCGGCACCAGGTTCGAGAGAGCCGACGACAGCGGCACCGCGATAATTCCTCGCGAGTCGTGAAACGAGTTCTGCAACAGGATCGTCCCCGCGATATTGGCGATCACCAGCAAATACACATACGGATTAGCGGCGATACGGAGCACGAGTCCGGCCTCGGGCCGCGCCAGAAAATCGATCGTCATCCCCTTGGTGAACAGGCTTCCGAGGCCGAAGGCGACGCCCGACAGAATCGCCGCCGCCGCGCCCGTCTGGCGCAGCCGCGCGGTTGTCATCGGAGCGAGCGCAAGCGCGATCAGAACGCCGGACAGTATCGCCAGCGCGCGCGTGCCGAGTGCGCCTTCGGTGTCCGCGCTCGAGAGCGATGCGCCCAGCAGGATCATCCCGAACACTGTGACCACTATCCAGATCCATTCGTTCCAGCTGGCGCGCTCGCCCAGGGCCACCACCGCGATCACTACGAACATGGCGGTGCCGCCCTGCATCATCACGGCGACCATCGAGACTTGCGCCTGCGAAAGCGCGACCACGTAAATCGCGAAGCCCAGGGTCTGGACGCCCAGTCCACCGAGCCATATCGGGTCGCCGAGCCATGCGCCGAGCGCGCTAAAGATTTTCCATCCTGATGCGACTGGGAGATGCCCGGAGCGGCTCTTCATCATCACCAGGCCGCCGCCTTCGAACATCGAGGCAACGGCAGCCAGCAGAAGATAAAACAACATTGAGATTTCGCGGTACTAGTGGCCGGCTTTGATCTCGCGCATCACGCCGCCGCGCGCCACTTCAAGTTTGCGGCCGCCCCAGAGCACTTTGTTGCTGGCGAAACTTGCAAACCAGATAGCGGTGAGCATGAGATCTTTTATCGGGACCAGCCAAAGGTCGCGGGTGAGTTCGGGCAGCTTGAGCACGCGACGCAACATGAACGCGGACATCGCAAGCCGCGCGCCGATCACCGCTGCGAGCACCGCCAGCGAGTCTATACTCGCCTTCGACAACAGCACCAGAACGAGCGCCCAGAACGGTCCGTGCGCGACGATAGTTAGCATGCTGACCGGGCGGACCATCCGGTAAGTCCGCGCCCATCGGAGTTGATGATTCCAGAAGTGGCTGAAGCGGTCCTCTTCGGCGGAAATTGTGACCAGCGAGGACGACAGCTTGACCTTCCATCCGTGGTCGGCGGACATCCGGCCGAGATAGAAATCGTCGGCCAGGTTGTCTTTCACCGCGCGAAAGCCGCCGATCGATTCGAGCGCCGCGCGCTTGATCGCGATCGTCGCGCCGAGCGCATGCCGCATCGGCTCGATCGAATCCGACAGCATCACCTGCGGCGCAAAATCGGTGTTGATGAACAGCGCCTCCATCTTCGAGGTGATCGAATGATTCGGATGGGCCCGGTAAGCGCAGGTGACGACGCCGATCTTTTCGTCGGAGACCAGCTCGCTGACAACGCGGAGCAGATAGTCGCGTTCGACATAAATGTCGGCGTCACTGAGGACGAAGATTTCGGCTTTTTCGGCGCGTTCCGCCATCTTGATCGCTTTCGCAATCTTCAGGTTCACGCAGTCCGGCTCTTCGCCGACCACCAGGGTCAGGTTGGCGAACTGGTAGCGCGCGCGCAGCGCCGCCGGTATCGGCGCGGCGGGATCTTCGTACGAGGAAACCGCGAAGAAGTAATCGATCCGCGGATAGGTGGCTTCGAGAATGCTCACGATATTTTCGGCGAGCGAGCGGGTTAGCCCTTGCAGCGGCTTCAGCACCGCTACCCGAGGCGCGATTTTCGGCAGTGGAAGAGGAGCCTTGCGCGCGCGGCCGGCGAAGCGCGCCGCCGCTAACATCGCCGCCGCGTAGTAGAAGATCGACACCACCACGCATGCGAGCGCGAAACTGCGCAGTATGATCATCGGCGCGAAATCGGCGCGATCGGCGTCCGCAATCGAGTAAAATCCGGACGGTCGGCGATCAGGCCGCCGCCTGATGTTTCATCTGATGCCGCCGCGCGCGCATTGTGGACAGAAACTGCATCCCTTCTTTCAGCAGCCGCCTGGTCTCTTCAGCAGAGCCCATCATCTTGCGGACCGACTTGAAGATATACTTCGGACGAAAATAAAAGCTGCGGTAAAATTGTTCGACCGCGCCGTAGATCTCATCGTTGGTCAGACCAGGGTAAGTGATGGTGCACTTCTGGTAGCCAGCTTCGTCGAGCAGCGGATCGACGGCGAGATAGCCGTTGGCGGTCACATACTCGAATAGTTCGGTGCCGGGGTAAGGTGACGCGAGCGAGACCTGAATCGTCTCGCAATCCATTTCGCGCGCAAACCTCATCGATTCCTGAATCGTGTCCTTGGTCTCGCCCGGCAAACCAAGAATAAACGTGCCGTGGATCAGGATGCCAAGTTCGCGGCAATCGCGGGTGAAGCGGCGCGCGCGGTCGATGCCGACACCCTTCTTGATGTTCTTCAGGATTTGCGCATTGCCCGATTCATAGCCGACCACGAACAGGCGCAGGCCGCCATCTTTCATGATCTTGAGCGTTTCGAAATCGACGTTGGCGCGCGAGTTCGTGGACCAGGTGATTCCGAGCGGTTTCAGCAGTTGCGCGATTTTGCGCGCGCGCGCGGGATCGGCGGTGAAAGTGTCGTCGTCGAAGAACAGTTCCTTCATCTTGGGGAACTTGGCTTTCATCGCCGACACTTCCTCGAACACGTTCTCGGGGCTGCGCACGCGATAGCGATGGCCCTGCGTCACCTGCGGCCATAGGCAGAAGGTGCACTTCGCCGGGCATCCGCGCCCGGTGTACATCGAGACGTATGGATACTGGCAATAGGGACTGTTGTACTTCAGGTAATCGAGGTTTTTTTCGTAAACCTCGGTGACGAACGGCAGCCGATCGAGTTCTTCATCGGTCAGTGCCGGACGGTCGGGATTGTGCGAGATCACGCCATTTTTCTGGTAGCTGATTCCGCCAATCTTCGACCACTCCGCGCCTTGGGCCACCTCGACCATCGAATGGTCGAATTCCTTGCGCCCCGCGATATCGATCACGCGTGATAGCTTCAGCACCTCGTCGGGCCGGGCCGTGGGATGGCCTCCCACGAAGGCGATAATCGCGTTGGGATTGGCCGCCTTGATCGCCTCGGCCGTGCGCGCGTCCATCCGGAGTGAGGGCGTCGAGGTATGGAGTACGATCAGATCGTAACTTTTTGCCTCGGCGACCGTCTGATCGACTGTGTACCCATGTGGCGGCGCATCGAGCAGGCGCGCCCCCGGAATCATTCCGGCCGGATATGCGAGCCATGTGGGATACCAAAAGGACCAGACCTCGCGAGTGGCCTGATATCGCGAACCTGCACCTCCGTCGAAGTCGTCATACGACGGTGGATTCAGGAAAAGGGTCTTTAATACGTCCATAATTGAGTTGACTCCACCAGAGCCTGTCCGCCTGGTTAGTCGCCCAGTATAGGGGCGCGAGTCCCGATACGCAACAATCCAGTCCGAAAATTAAGAAACTCGGATAGTCAGGCTTTTTGATCGATGGCCGGCGCGGCGGCGGGGGTTGTTACGAACGCGATAGCGCCGGTTAGGCCGCCGATCATTGTGGCTGCGAACCATAGGAGTCCGAGAGCGATTGCGTCGTCGTGGCTGACGCCCGCCATCCCGAACAGCATCAGGTAGGCGGTTTCGCGGATGCCGAGGCCGTTGAGCGTCACGGGCAGGCTCGCGAAGACGTTCGCGATTGGCACGCAGAGCAGAAAGAGCATCATCGGCGTCGTGAGGCCAAGCCCGCGCGCGAGCATCCACTGGCAGATCGCGAGCGAGATTTGCAGGATCAGCGAAAGCGCGATCGCGGGGAGCATCGTCCGCGGGCGATGCAGATACGGCATGACGATACCGCCGGCGCGGCGGATCGGCCGCGGCATCAGATGCACGATTCGCGCGATGAGCGGCGCGGCAAGAAATCCGAGCAGCGCGATCGCGCCGACCACGACCGTCGGACGAATCACGGTTGCCGCCAGCGCATCATGCTCCAGCAGCGCCATCGCGGCTGCGAGCCAGAACAACGCGAGCAGTCCGATTCCGCGATCGGCGACGACTGTGGCGACCGCCTCGCCCATCTTGCCGCTCTCGCGTCCCAGATAAATCGCGCGCGCGGCGTCACCGCCGACAAGTCCCGGCACGAACAGATTCGTGAACATCCCGATGAAATAGAATCTCAGGTAGCGTGCGAAGCGCTCATGCAGGTGCAGCACGGCTGCGAGCAGTTGCCATCGCCACGCCGACATCACTTGTCCCGCTACATACAGCACGATCGCGCCGGCGAACCACGCCGGGTTCTCGCGCGGCAGGATTCGCAAGACCGGGCGCGCATCGTAGTGCCACAGCAGGAAAGCGATAACGGTCAATCCCAGACCGGCACGAATCGCGAACGCGCGATACGGATGCGCTCGTTTGGGCGCCGCCGATTCAGTTGGATGGGACACGGTCACCCGATTTCAAAATCGCGCGCTTGTGAAACTCCGATCCGATCGAACTGTACGCGCCGAGCTTTTGCCGCAACCGCCGCAGATCGGGTTCATCCAGCACCAGCACCGCGGGCCCAGGTTTATCCCACAGGCGCATCAGTTGGACGTCAGAATTGAAGAAATAACTTTTTTCGTCGGAAGCGAGCGCGGCGCCAAAGGCCAGCTCGGTTTTGGCGCCGACCAGGATCACGCGCTTTTTCGTATAGAACGCCAGCGACTGGACATAGCGATGGTAACAAATCAGGGTCGCGTCAGGTGCGCGTTCCGCGACTTCGCGCGCGAGAACTGCGTACGATCGCAGAGGCTCGGCCTCGATCCGCGCCCACGTCCCCGCGCATAGCGCGAGCGCGGTCGCGAGCGCCAGAGCGCCGAGGCCGGCGGCGGCGCGTCGCGTGAAAAAGGCCGCCGCGGCGACCGCGCCTCCCGCGACCAGGATCGCGCCGATCGCGTACATCGCCGGCCGCACATACATCGGATACGGTGTGCGGAAAGCCGGCGCGAGCATCGCGGCGACAATCACGCCGGTTCCCATTAGTGACAGCATCGGGCCGCTCTCAGCCAGAATTCGCGAATCGGGCGCGCGCAGCGCGGGACGCGCGCCCTCCGACTGCTCCGGCCACGCGCAAAAAATCAGTCCATCGGCGATCAGAATCGCGAGCGGAGGAACCGCCGGCAGGATGTACGGAATGAGTTTCGCGCTTGCGCATGAGAACGCGCCGACGATCACGATTGCGCACACCACACAGAAGCGACGCGCCGGATTCGGCTGCATCCCGCGCCAAACCAGAAACGGCACCAGCATCGACCACGGCAGCATCCCGCCCGCAAGCGCCGGCACGTAGAACCAGAACGGCTCGCCGTGGCTGTAACTCTCCTGAAAGATGCGTCTCAGGTGTTCGCCGACGAAGTAGAAATCAAAATAACCCGGGACCGTCAGGATCATCCCGACAAACCACGGCGCCGCGATCGCGATGATCACAAGCGCGCCCCAGATCGCATCGAAACGGAAGCGCCTGACCGTGCCGCGCAACTCGCCTCGCCAAATCAGAAACGCCAGCATCGCGAGGACCGGCAGCACGACCGCGACCGGCCCCTTGGCGAGCACGCCCAGCGCAATCGCAATTACCGCGATCCACCACCACTTTCCGAAACTTTTGCGGTCCTCGCGCCAATGCAGGAACAGCGCAAAGTTCGCGATCGTCACGAGCACGGCCAGGATCATGTCGGTCAGCAGCACCTGCGCTATCACGGCATATAGGGGTGTGGTCGCGAGAATCGCGCCCGACAGGATCGCATGGCGGCGGCCGAACGTCCGCAGCGCGAAGTAAGCGGTGACCGCAACGCCAAGCACCGCGAACAGCGCCGGAAAAAATCGCGCGGCAAATTCATTGATACCGAAGATGTGATACGAAAGCGCGGTTAGCCAATAGAGCAGGGGAGGCTTCTCGGCATAGATAACGTAATTGAGATGCGGCACCAGGTAGCCGGCGCCGGCGACCATCTCTCGCGCGATCTCCGCATAGCGCGCCTCGTCCGGCTCCCAGAGCCCGTAACGCCAAAGATTGAAAAAGCAGACGACGACCGCAAGCGCGGTCGGCGCGGCAACTGCAAGCGCAACCTCGCGCGCACTGAGTAGAGCTGCGTCGCGGCTCTCAGGCAAGCTCACGCCGGATGCGATCGGAGCAGGCACGGGATCGCAGTCTATAAGGCGCACGGCGCGGGCGCGATGCACCCCGCTGCGCGAGTTCTCAATATCCGGCGGCCATGCCGCCTTTGCGGGCGTCGGCGCCGCCGTGGAGGCTGCCCGGTGAAATCGTGATCGCGCCGACCGCGCCGAGCATCGGCACTACTCTGATTTGGTAACCCATTTGCTCGAGCTCGGAACGAGTCTTAAGTGGCATCTTTTCTTCGACTATCACTGTGGATGGCTCGGCCTGTTCGTGGATGCGCGGTTCGTCGACGGCCGCGCGCGCTCCGAGATGGAAGTCGATCACGTCGAGCATCACCTGCAGCACGCCGGTGATTATCGTCGGACCACCGGAGCCGCCCACCGCGAGGATCGGCTTGCCGTTCTTCACGACGATCGTCGGCGTCATCGAGGAAAGCGGGCGCTTGCCCGGCGCAATCTCGTTGGCCGCCACGCCCTCGAGCCGGTACGCGTTGGGAACATTAGGCGCCACCGCGAAATCGTCCATCTCGTCGTTCAGGATGATTCCGGTTTTTGGTTCCATCAGCTTCGATCCGAAAACCGTATTGATTGTTGTGGTCAGCACGACAACGTTGCCCGCGCTATCGGCCACCGCGAGGTTCGCGGTGCCATGGTCGTGCGCCGCGGCAGGCGTGGGCGCGGGACCGCCGTGATGGAGCGCACGATCGCGAGCCCGATTGATGTGCTTGGGCGATAAGAGAGTCGCAATCGGAACGTTGACGAAAGCAGGGTCGCTGTACTGTTCGCGATCGATGAATCCCTGGCGCATCACTTCGATCAGCCGCGCCAGATACGGCGGCGAGTTGACGCCGAGTCCGCCCAGATGCCCCGGCTCGAGCATCCCGAGCATCTCGAGCACCACGCCTCCCGACGACGGCGGCGGCATCACGTAAACCTCATCGCCCTGATATGCGCGATGCAAAGGCTCGCGCCACACGGCTTGATAGGCCGCGAGATCGGCGGTCGACACGATACCGCCGTGCGCGTCGATAAAGCCGGCCAGCGCCGCGGCGAAATCGCCATGATAAAACTCGTCAGCCGGCTTGTTGCCGAGACGCACAATCGTGTCGGCAAGATTCTTTTGAAAGATTAGATCGCCGGGTTTGGGCGCGGTGCCATCAGCCTTCAGAAACACCGCCGCGAGTCCCGGGGCGCGCGCGAGCTGCGGCGCCATCCGCGCGATCTCGCCCGCCAGATGCGTCCCGAGCGGAAAGCCGTCGCGCGCGAGTTTCACCGCCGGAGCGGCGACTCGCTGAAATTTCATTGTGCCGAAGCGCGTCAGCGCGGCGTCGAGCCCTGCGATCTCGCCCGGCACCGCGATCGCGAGCGCGCCGTTGCGGGCCAGCTCTTCGTCGGGTTTGCCGTCGCGCATAAACATCGTCGCGGTAGCTTTCAGCGGAGCGCGTTCCCGATAATCCAGCGCGTAGAATTTCCCCGTACTGGCCAGATAAATCAGCATGAAGCCGCCGCCGCCGATCCCGCATGACGCGGCATGCGTCACTCCGGTCGCGAGCGAGGCGGCTGCCGCCGCGTCGATAGCGTTGCCCCCGGCTTTGAGAATCTCCACACCGGCGGCAGCAGCCTCCGGGGTTTCCGCGACGACCATCGCGTGAGCGCCTCTGACCGATGCGTCGGGCTGAGTTTCAGCCGCGAGCGCGGTCGAGACGAGAACCAGGACAGATAGTGCAAGGACGGCGAGCGCGCGGCGCAATCGCGCGCGACAATGGCTGGAAGCTGCGAAAGGCATCACCGGTTCTTACTAACAGCCGCGGCCGGCATAGGAAAGAACGGGCCGCCATTAGATTTCGCGCCGCGATAGTGCTTTGATCGGCGCGGAACCACAGCTCGGGAGGCTCACCATGGAATTCGCAGACATCATTTACGAAAAGTCCGGCCGTATCGCGACGGTAACGTTCAACCGTCCGGCAAAGCTCAATTCATGGACGCCGAAGATGGGGGTCGAGACGCGCACCGCCCTGATGGACGCCGAGCGTGACCCGAACGTCGGCGCGATTATCATGACCGGCGCGGGGCGCGCGTATTGCTCCGGCGCCGACATGGGTGCGCTGTCCGAAATATCCGCAGGCCGCGCTTCCGCAACCGGCAATCCCGCCGATGCGCAAAATCCCGCCGCTGCAAAAGACCAATGGCTCGCACAGCAGCGCGTCGACTATCGCAATCAGTATTCGTACCTGCTGGGTCTCACCAAGCCTGTGATCGGCGCGATCAATGGCGCATGCGTGGGGCTGGGTTTCACCACCTGCCTCTACCAGGATATCCGGATCGCGTCGGACACGGCGCGCATGGGGCTCATCTTCGTGCAGCGCGGTCTTGCGATTGAACATGGATCGTCGTGGATGCTGCCGCGGATCGTTGGGCTTGCGCACGCGGTCGAGATGGCGGTGACCGGGCGTCTGGTTGACGCGCAAGAGGCTCTGTCGATAGGCCTTGTGAATCGCGTGGTGCCCGCCGACAAGCTGATGGAAACCGCGCGCGAGGTCGCGAGCCATATCGCGAACAAGTGCTCGCCTCTGGGCGTCGCGCACGCCAAAAAGCTCGTGTACAAGCATCTGTTCACCGATCTGGCGACCGCGATTCACGACGACGACGAGTCGATGACCGCGATGACGAAGTCCGATGATTTCAAAGAAGGCGTGAAGGCGTTTATGGAAAAGCGTCCGGCGAAATATCAGGGAAAATAGTTCGCGGCGCCGGACCAATCGCGCGCGCGCAGATGTTCGTGGCGCCTGTTTGCCTGATGCTTACTTGTCGAGGGGATGTTTGAACTTGCGCCCCGGATGCCGGATCGTCAGAACCGGCACCGCCGATTTCTGCACGACGCGCTCGGCCACGCTGCCCATCAGCACGTGCGCAAGGCCGGTGCGCCCGTGAGTGCCCAGCACGATCAGGTCGGCATTCTCAGTCTGCGATGCGTGCAGGATTTCCAGAAAGGGCGAGCCCACCTTCAGCAGGCTCCTGGCCTTGATGCCGTCGTCACGCAGTCGCTGCACGATCTTGTCGAGTTCGCGCTGCGCGATCAGGCGCTGCTCTTCGGAGATTCTGCTCATCGCGCCGACATCCATCGCAGGTCCCAAATCGGGCGAGACCATGACCGGCGCCAAAGGCTGATCGACATGCAATGCCACAATCTCGGCCCCGAACTTGCGCGCGATATCCTCGGCGTAGCTGAAGGCGAGCGAAGAATCTTCGGAAAAATCGGTCGCGGCGAGCACTTTTGCGATCGTGGGCACGATGCGGAAGATAGCCCGGCGCAAAGCGGGTGGCAAGCGCGGGTGCCGCGCTATCACGTTTCCAGTCTCGACCGCGGAGCCTCGGTGGCATTAGAATGAAGCCGTGGCGGCACACAATCCGAAATCCACGCCCACGGCGCATGAACTCATCTTCGGCGGTTTCGAGCGCGCGGTTGACGCGTTCTTCGATGAGATGCTGGTCGATCGATGGAAATGCGGCGCCGCGATCGAATTCGAGCATACCGAGTTTTCCGACTTGCCCGACCGCTATGAAATAAAGCTCGCCTCGCGCGGGATCGAACCCATCACGATCGAAGTCGAAGCTCGCGGCCAGCGCCTGACCGTGCGCGCCGCGGCGGGGCAGTTTGGGCCGCTGGAAAGCGTGTTCGACCTGGGGGAAAACGTCGAGCCCGAGTCTGCCGCGGCGACCTGGTCGCGCGGCGTTCTGAGCGTAGTCGTTCCCAAACATAAAGCCCGCAAAATCGCGCTCAAGGCGGAGTAGTTTCCGCCCGTGTGCCGGAGATCGCATGGCCGAACATATCGTACCTCCCGGTCCTGAGGTCCCAACCGAACCGAAAGCCGCCGATGCCGCCGCGGAGCTTACCCCGGCCGAGCTTCATGCCAGCGTTGCGATCGACGGCGCTGAATTAAAGCGCGCCGCCGAAACCGAGCGCGATGCGGAGCTGCTCGGCCAAAGCCGCGCGATCGACGCGATTCGGCTCGCGATCGGAATCGACGCGCCCGGATACAATGTGTTCGTGAGCGGGTTGCGCACGCGAATCGAGCGCGATTCGGTGCTGGCGCTGCTGGCCGAAAAGGCGGCGATGATGCCGACGCCCGGCGACTGGGTGTACGTCAACAACTTCCGCAACCCTGAGTCTCCTACCGCGATCTATCTGCATCCGGGGCAGGGCCGCGATCTCGCGCAGCGGATGCATGACCTGGTCGCATCGATCGTCGAGCAATTGCCCAAGGCCTTCCGGCGCGAGGATTTCGATCACGAGCGCACCGCTTTGCGCGACAAGTACAATAAGCGCGCGCAGGAACTGTTCAAGCAAATCGAATCGCGCGCTCGCGAGCGCGGCTTCGCGCTTCAAGGCGGACCCGGCGGCCAGGTGATATTCATTCCGCTGATCGAGGGCAAGCTTCCGGAATCGCCCGAAGCGCTGCAAAAGGCGGTGGCCGCGAAGACCGACGCCGAGCGCGAGCAGATGACGCATGCGCAGGGCGAGCTCGAAAATGAATTTGCCACGCTGATGGGCCGCCAGCAGGAGCTGATGCGGGAGCTGGTCGAAGATATCCGCGCGATCGAGCGCGCGTTCGCCGCGAAGCTCATTACGCCGGCTGCCGAAGAGTTAAAGCGCCACTTTAATAATCCCGGAGTGACCGGTTACCTCGACCAGGTGGCCGATCACATGCTCTCGCATCTGGATCGCTTCCGCGAAGCCGGGCCGCAGCAGACCGGAGCCGAACCGCAGCCGCCCGCGCCCGAAGACGGACCGCGACGCTTCGAGTACCAGGTTAACGTGATGGTCGATAACTCGGCCACGCGGGGCGCGCCAGTCGTCAGCGAGGATGCGCCAAACTATCGCAACCTGTTCGGCACGATCGAGCGATGGATCGATCCGCTAGGCCGCTCAGGGACTAATTTCACGCGCATCATTGGCGGATCGTTTTTGAAATCGCACGGCGGCTTCCTGGTTTTGGATCTCGAAGACGCGGTGGTCGAGCCGGGCGTGTGGAAGACGCTCAAGCGCAGCCTCAAGTCCGGGCGCATGACGCTCGAGACGTTCGAGCCGCTGCCGTTTTTTTCGATGAGCGGGCTCAAGCCGGAGCCGATCGAGGTTCATACCAAGCTGGTGGTGCTGGGCGGCGCCTATCTTTACAACATGCTCTATTTCTACGACTCGGATTTTGCGGATTTGTTCAAGGTCAAGGCCGAGATTCGTCCGTCGATCGACGCCAATGCCGACGCCGCGCGCCACTATGCCGGCCACGTCGGCTCGCTGGCGCGGCGCGAAAACCTGCCGCCGTTTTCGGGCGACGCGCTGCGCAAAATCGTCGAATTCGGGATGCGTCAGGCAGGCGACCGCACCCGGATGCTGGCGATGTTCGAGCCGATTGACGATCTGGCGCGCGAGTCCGCCTATTTCGCGCGCGCCGAGCACGCCGCCGAGGTTTCGGCCGCGCACGTCCAACGCGCACTGGCGGAGCGGGTGCTGCGGCTCAATCATATCGAAGAGGAAATCCGCCGCATGATCGAGCGCGGCACGCTGGTGGTGCAGATTACTGGAAAGGCTGTCGGCCAGATCAACGGACTCGCCGTGATCGACGTGGGCGGCTATGCGTTCGGCCGTCCCTCGCGCGTCACCGCGACCGTCGCGCTCGGGCAGGCCGGGCTAATCAATATCGAGCGCGAGGCGCGGCTGTCGGGCTCGACGCACGACAAGGGAATCATGATTCTCTCAGGCTTTCTGCGCGCTCGTTTCGGGCAGGAGCATCCGCTCGCGATGACCGCGTCGATCGCTTTTGAACAATCGTATTCCGGAATCGACGGCGACAGCGCCAGCTCGACCGAACTCTACGCGCTGTTGTCGGCGCTCTCGGGCGTGCCGATCCGCCAGGATCTCGCGGTCACCGGCTCGGTCGATCAGCACGGCCGCGTGCAGGCGATTGGTGGCGCCAACGAAAAAATCGAAGGCTACTACCGCGTCTGCAAAGCCATCGGGATCACCGGAACCCAGGGTGTGATGGTTCCGCGGACCAACGTCGATAATCTGATGCTCGAGCCCGAAACCGTCGCGGCGGTCCAGCGCGGCGAGTTTCATATTTATGCAATCGATACGATCGATCGCGGTATCGAGCTGTTGACCGGAGTCCGTGCGGGCTCGGTCGATGAGCCCGGAACCATCAACTACATGGTCGATCAGCGTCTGCGCAAAATGGCCGAGACGCTGCGCAACTCCGGCAATCGCGACGGCCAGACCCGCGTCATCCATGAAGTCGATAGCCCTGCGCCCGCGCCCAAACCTCCCGAGCCGCCGGAGCCGCCGCGTTAAGCGGCGCACCCGGCGAAAACCGGTTCCGCGATGCCAATCGATCTGCGACTCGACGCGGGCGAGGTTGCGCTATGCACCGACCTGTATGAACTGACCGTCAGCGCCGCGTTTTTCGAGCACGCGATGAACGAGCAGGCGGCGTTTGAGCTGGCGTTGCGCCGGATGCCGCCGAATCGCGGCTTCATGCTCGCCGCGGGAGTCGAGCGCCTGCTCGAAGCGCTCGAGGCCTATCACTTCGACGCGGCGGCGATCGCGTACCTCGAATCGCTCAAAATTTTCAAACCCGCGTTTCTCGATTATCTCGCGCGTTTTCACTTTACCGGCGACGTGCGCGCGCTGCCCGAAGGGACGCTCTTTTTCGCCGGCGAACCAATCCTCGAAATTCATGCGCCGCTGATCGAAGGCCAGATAATCGAGACCCTGGTGCTGAATCAGTTCGGTTTCGCCGCGATGGCGGCGACCAAGGCGGCGCGATGCGTTGGCGTGGCGCAGGGGCGGCGGGTTATCGACTTCGGCGCGCGGCGTGCGCAAGGCGCCGACGGGGCGCTGATCGCGGCGCGCTCGAGTTATCTCGCCGGCTTCGCGGGAACTGCCAGCCTGCTCGCCGGACAGCGCTACGGAATTCCCGTGTTCGGCACGATGAGCCACAGCTTCGTGATGGCGCATGAGAATGAGCGCGCGGCATTCGAAAATTTCGCCGCGAGCTTTTCCGCTCCCGCGACGATCCTGGCCGATACCTACGATACCGTGCGTGGAGTCGAGAATGCGGCCGTGGTCGGCGTGAAGTTGCGCGAAGCTGGCTCGAAGCTGGCCGCGATCAGACTCGACAGCGGAGACCTGCAAGGCCTCGCAGTCCGCGCGCGCAGAATTCTCGATCATCACGGCTTGGGCGACGTCGCGATTTTCGCCAGCGGCAATCTCGACGAGTATCGAATCGCGGAACTGCTCTCCGCGCACGCGCCGATTGACGGCTTCGGGGTCGGCACCGCGCTGGCGGTCAGCGACGACGCTCCAGCCGGCGACTTCACCTACAAGCTCGTCGAATACAAGGAGCAGCCTCGCTTTAAGATGTCGGCGGGTAAAGTCTCCATTCCCGGGCGCAAGCAGATCTTTCGCGCCAGCAACGCGGCGGGCGAATTCACGGGAGACCTGGTTGGCGCGATCGACGAAAGTGCCGCCACAGTGGCCCGCGGACTGAAATTACCCGCCGCACAAGTTAATCCGATGCTTGAAGTTCAGATGGAGCATGGCGTGCGCAAGCCGCCGCGTCCCGGCTTGAACGACAGCCGCGCACGGGCAGCCGCAGCCCTTGCGAAACTCGATCGGCGCCATCGGCAGATCCGCAAGCCGCTCGAGTATTCAGTGCGCCAGAGCGCCGCAATCAACGCGACGGTAATCAGCGAAAGGGTCCGCGCCGACCGCCGCCAGGACTAGCGAGGCCGGACTGGCGCCGGTACACGGGCGGCCGTCGAGCCGCTCCTAGGCCCCGAAAAGTGTCGGCTCTATTGGTAGGAACCCGTCGCGACGCGCCCGCGCCGGCGGATCCACTGAGACTTGCGTTACGTCATTTCGACCGCAGGGAGAAATCCCGAGCGGAGGGCTACTGCATGTGGCGTCGGCGCCGAGCATAGGCGCGTCGAAGAGGCCAATTACTTCGCGTCAGGCCAGAAGCCGGCGCTGCGCTCGGGCAGCGGCCCAGACTTCAATTGCGCGGCGGCGGCTTGCAAAGCAGCCGGCGTGAACTCGAACAGCATCAACCGGTTGGCTACCCGAGCCGGATAACTCGATCCCGGAGACCATTCGGACGGGTACGGGTATTCGATTTTTGTGGCGCGGCCGTGAAAGCGCTCGCCCATCGGAAGCAGGGCTGCGTACGATCCGCTAATCGCAATTCCCACGCCACCATCGGCGGTCGGCAGCACCGACCATTGGCTAAAGCTGTCCGGTTTTTCGCGCACGATCCAGGACGAGGGCAGCAGACGCGCCTTGGCGAGCGCATACTCGGAGAGATCGCGCACCGGGTTCCCCTGCGCGAGAAAGACCGCGCACGCTTGGAGCACCGTGTCCATCCGCAGCGCGACGGCGCGCTGCTCCAGCTCTTCCCCTCTGAATTTTGCATACGGCGCAAACTGATCTTTCGCGATCGGATAGATCCTCACGCCGCCCGATGCGATTGGCGCAATCTTAAGTGCGCTGAGCACCGGCTCCCAGATCGAGCGATTGGGATCGTTCTTGTCCTCGACGATTGCCCCGACGTTATGCGTCGCGATGAACGCCTTGAGCTGCTCGCCAGCCTCCGGAAGTGAGATCGAGCCAAAGAAAAAATTGACAATCGGCGCGCGTTCGAACTCAAACGGCAGCGTCGTCGTCCATCCCCCCGCCAGCCTAAATGAGAAGTCCGCGTCGGCCTGCCACAGCATCGAGGCGCCGCGCTGACCATACGGCAGCGCGAGGATTATCTCGCGCGGCGCGATTTGGGACAGGTAGCTTCCGCTGGAGAAGAACGCGGGCTCGTCCAGCGGCGAAGCCCAGAATGCCGAATACGGATTCGGCAGCATGAAAAGCACGATCAGCGCGGCGGCGATCCACTTGACGGTGTGACTTGCCGAGTCGCGCGCGAACCATAGCGTGGCGATTATCGACAGGGCCAAAAAGGTATACATCGCGAACCGCACCGGCAGCGCGTGCTCGACCAGCGGGAGCATAGCGGCGAGCGCCCACGGCATCGCGATAATCGGCCGTCCAAGAATGTGCAGTAAGGGGCCGAATGCGGCAACGACCGTGACCACCACCATCAGGATCAGCAACTTACCCGTGGCGGTGCGCCACGCCTGGCGGCGGTAAGCTTCGGCAATCACGATCAGCGGGAGCGTCAGGCACGCGCCGTCCTCGGAAATGACCGCGAACTTCTCTGAGATGCGTTTGAGCGCGCCAATCGAGCCGAGCAGGTTCGTAGTCGTCGGCACGATGAGATTCACGAGGTCGGCCGAGTAACGCTCGATCGGCCACAGCGCCGCTTCCGGGCTCCCGTATGCGAACATCGCGTATAAGTACGGCGAGATGATCGCGATAGCGATCAGGTACGCGATCACGAGGCCCGCGATGACCCGCCACGGGCGCATCGCGCGTCCGTACAACGGTAACGCCAGCGCCAATGCGATCGCACCGAAGATCGTCATGGTTGCAAACAACTCGGGGGCGCAAAAAAATTCTGCAGCCAGCACGATCCCGAGCGAGATCGCGTACGCGCTTGCGCTTAGACGGCCCTGGATTCGATCGATTGTCAGCAACACCGCGAGTGGAATTCCAAACACCATCACCAGATGCAGGTGCCCGAGCATCTGTTGGAGCATGTACGGCGAGAACGCGAAGATGAATCCGCCCAGCACCGACGGCCAGTACGCACCCGCGATTCGCCGGCAGAGCAGGAACGCTGAGAAGCCCGCCAGCACCGGCGCGGCGAGCATCAGCAGGTTGTACGACGCGACCGGGCCGAACGCGGCGGTGATCGGCGCGGCGGCGAGCGCGGGCAGCGGAATCGCCGACGACCACGTCAGGTTAACGCCGATCGGCGCCCAAACAATCGCGCTATGGAAAGGGTTGAGACGGTGCGCGATTGCGTGCGGCCACCACTTGATGAACCAGACGAACAGCGTGGGGTCGGCGCCGATACCAATTTTGATTTTTTCAGGGGTGACGCCGAGTGCAAATTTGCGGCCGAAGAACAGCAAGCTGCATGTGAGGTAGATCAGCGCCGAGAGGGCCGCGCGCGCGTCAAGCAGCCGCGCGGCTTTGGGTGCAGGCGCCGGATGCGGCAGTGCGCTTTCGCCGTCAAAACGATGGTCGGCCAATCGATGCATGGGATCGGTCACCGAGACATCGTGCTTGGCGGCGTCGCCAGCGCTAGCGCCGCGCGTGGAAGTAACGACCTGGTGCGTTCGACGGGTGGCGAGTTGCGGAGCTGGGCCGCGGCGGCGGCCAGACGCACCCGATCGAAGACGAGGACCAGCGGCGGCGCGAGCGAATGAGTGGGATATTCGCGTGCCGAGGACCATCGCTCGGGATAAGGATAGTAAACTTCGGCGCCGCTTTCGGCGCAGCGCTCAGCGAGCGGACGGAGCGCGGGATAAGAACCTCCCATTGCGATCGCAACGTGATCGCCGTCCGCAAAGACCTGATAGTCAGTGCGCGCGTAACGTTTGGACGATAGCTTCCAGTCCGCCGGAAGCAGGCCGTCGTTGTACAGCGCCGGCCCGGAGAGCTCCCGGATCGGCCGC
Source organism: Binataceae bacterium (SeqCode) (assembly GCA_050736695.1). GTDB lineage: Bacteria > Desulfobacterota > Binatia > Binatales > Binataceae > JBARDN01. The sequence continues at coordinate 29,356 of JBOHWH010000020.1, forward strand.
CCCTTGGACACATAACTCGCTACCGCTTCGAGCAGCAGATCGAATCGGAGCGCGATTGCGCGCGTCTCGAGTTGTTCGCTGCTCACTTGGCCATATGTGGCGAAGCTCCCGGACGCGAACCGATAGACCAGGACTCCGCCCGCGCGCACCGGGCTGAGGCCCAGTTGATCGAGCACCGGCGACCAGGTGGTGAAGTTGGGGTCGGTCAGATCCTCGACGATCGCCGCAATCTGATGGCTCGCGATGAATGCCTTAAGCTGTTCGGCGGCTTCGGGCAGATCGCGCGCGCCTGCAAAAAATCCGATGATCGGCAAGCGGTCGAACTCGAACGGGATAATCGACGTGTAACCGCCCGCCATCCGGAAACCCATGTTCGCAGTCGCCTGCCACAGCATCGAGTTGCCATCGCGCTCGAACGGCAGCGCCAGCACGATGTCGTCTTGCCGCAGGTACGACTGCCAGGTTCCGTCGCGGAAGAACGCCGGCGTATTTATGGGGCTGGTCCAGAATGCCGCCGACGGATTGGGCAGCATGAAGACTATGACCGCGGCCGCGGCAACCAGTTTTGTGCCTCGGCCGGCTTTGGTAGATGCGAACCACGACGCGGCGATGATCGCGAGCATCAGGAAGGCGTAAAGCGTAAAGCGGATCGGAAGCGCCGGTGCGATGAAAGGCAGATGCGCCGCCAGCGCCCACGGCATCGGGACGGTCCGTTTCCCGAGCACTTTGAGGACCGTACCCATTGACGCAACGATCGCGGCCAGCAACATCAGCGTGCCTAGCTTGCCCTCGGGTGTGCGCCAGCGCGCGCGCCGCCACAACTCGGCGATGACGATCAATGGAAGCGTGAGACATACTCCCTGCTCCGCGATATTTGCGCTGAATCGATCTGAGAGCTTCATCAGTGGAGAAATGGTGCCGAGCAGATTCGCCGCGGTGGGCACGATGAAGTTCAGCAGGTCCGCCGAGTGAATGTCGAGCGGGTAGATCGGTCGCGACGGTGATCGGGTCACCAGCATTTCGTAGAGGTAGGGCGACAGGATGAGCGTCGCGAGTACGTAGCCAAGCGCCGTCGGCACGATCGTCCGCAAGAGCCGCGCCCGATCGGGAAGGATCGCCAGCGCGAGCGCGAATGCCAGCATCGCGAATACGGTCATGCTCGCCAGCAGTTCAGGGAAGATGAGAAACTGCGCCGCTAACAGCAGTGCGATCGAAACGGCATACGCGCTAGAGGAATTCTCGCCGGCATAGCGCTTGAGTCCGGCCAGCAGCGCCAATGGAATCGGCCACACCATCACCAGGCATACATGCGCGAGCATTTGATTGAGCATGTATGCCGAAAATCCAAAGACGAATCCGCCCAGCACCGATGGCCAAAAATCGCCAACAACCCAGCGGCACAGAAGATACGCGGCGAACGCCGCCAGTACTGGTGCGACTATGCAGAGCGTGTTGTACGCCGCCGGTGCACCCAGGAAGTGATAGACGGGGAATGCCGCCAGCGCGGGTAGCGGAATCGTCGTCGTCCACGCAAGCGTTGCTCCGGCCGGGGCCCAAATCAGCTTGCTGAAAAGTGGGTTGAGGTGATGCGCGATTGCGTAGGGCCACCACCGGATGAACCACATGGAGACCGAGCAGTCGGTAGTGCCGTGACCGATGTACCTGCTCGTGAACGCGCCGAAAAGTCCGCGACCGAAGAACAGAAGCGACAGCGCCAGATAGAGCAGGAAGGCTGCGATGCCTCCCGCGCGAGCGTTCCAGACTTTTTTCCACCACACCGCCACGTCACATTACCGAAGCATCACCTCTGCCGTAGACCTCGAAAAACTTACCCGCGAACACCATCTGGAATTGCTTCATGGCACTCTCGAACTCGGGAGCTTCAGGGATTCCGCCGCAGGTCGGCATTCCGACCGGCACCACGACCAAGTCGGCCGAAGAGAGCTGATCGACCTTGCGCTGAATCTCGGCTGTGTTCATCAATCCCGGATCCAGAAAGAGGCTGACGGGCTTCTCAAGTTGGGGGAACATCAGTTCGGCCGCGCCCTTGGTATCGAGGATGACTGTTTTGCGTCCACGAGCTTCGCCGAGGGCCTTGGTCCACTCGGCGCGTTCTTCCGCTGTCGACCACAGGTGCGCCGTGATCGCGTCTGGTTGCCGAACCTGCCACCAGCGATGCACCCAATAGATCTCGTCTGTCCACGAGAGGATTGCGAGCGTGCACAGAACCAATGAAATACGCCGGCGCCAGGGTCCCGAGTCGGCCGCCGCCGCGATACCCACGATGAGGAAGTAGGAATAGTAAACCCACGACCATTGGTTACCGAACATCACCAGCACGAACACGATCTGTACTACCGCGCAGGTCAGAATGATCTCACTTCGGCGGTGCGCCACGAGATCCGATTTCGAGGAAGTCCGCCTGAAATGAATCACGGCGGCAATGCCGCAACCAATCAGAAATATGCTGCTGGTTATCCAGAATCCGGCCAGGTGGACCAGGTAATATAGCCGCGGCATCCGCTGCGGATCCCAGAACTCTCGGCCGGCCGAGAAGAATCCGTAGTGCAGCGCATTATAGGCGGCCGCTCCTTCAAATGGGAGCACCGTTCTGATGACGACAACAGGACCGTATAGCGCGGCCAGCGTGACGGCGAGTATCGCCCCGGTCAGGGCGGCAGGGAGTGCAAACCGGACGAGCCCGGTGAGCCCGCTCCCGGTTTGAAGGATTTCGCGCGCCGCGAGCGCCAACACCAACAGCCCGTACACGAATCCCATCGACGGCTTCGCAAACACTGCCGCGCAAGCGAGACCGAGCGCGCTGGCGCGCCGGCCCGCGGCCTGTTCGGCAAGCGCGGTGCTGAGAAGGACGGCTTCGATAGCCTGCGCCTCGGACGGGTAGATCGTCTGGACGGCGATGCCCAGCGCGATGATCATCAGCGCGAGGCCGAACCCGCCGAATCTCAGACTGGCCGCGATACGCGCGAGCGCCGTGACGATCAGCAAACCGCACACGACCATCAGCGCTTGATAAGCGAGCGGCGTCCGGCCGAAGAATCCGAACCACAGTTGTCCGACCGCGATTGGCAGCAGGCCATAGTGGTATCCGAAGTCGATCGTCGGCCGATAGCCATTCGCGATGAGGTATTGAAGCGTCAAGTTGGCGCCGCTGTCACAGAACGCGAACCCGTCGAAATTCAGGCTGTCGGGGAGCTTGAAGATATTGAGCGCAATGAACTCAGCTGCGAAAATACCAAAGATCAGAAAGTATTTCCGCCACGAACGATCCAAGTCGGATAGTGTCAGCAAGGTAAGAATCGATCCGTCATGTTCGGCTTAGCGAAAACGGCGCCAGCAGCAAGTGCCAGCGCGTTGAGCCGCCCTCCGCCTGCTGGCTGACACAAAGGCTTCAGCAGGATTAGGTTCCTCACGCGTGGTCTTGGTCTGGAGTTCCCGAGTGATCGAGCAAACCTCATGCCGCAAGAAATGGCTCGCCTTTAGCTCTCGTGTTGCACGGCGGCAACAGACGGCCCGAGTAATCGCGAAGACGTGGCGATTTGGCAATATGAAAGCGCTTCTTACGCTTTGCTTACGCGTCAGGAATTCACGGACGCCGCGGCGCGGGCGCCCGGGTGCGCGAGGTCCGCGGCGGCGGCGCGCAGGCAGCGCTCTGTGGTCGGCCAATCGATGCAGGGATCGGTGACTGAGACGCCGTACTTTAGCCCGGCGCGGCCGCCGGCGAGCGATTGGTTGCCCGCTTCGAGATTGCTTTCGATCATCACGCCCATGATCGCGTGCGAGCCGCCGCGAATCTGGCCGAGCAGCTCTTCGAGGACTCCGGTTTGTCGCCGATAATCCTTGTTGGTCTGCGCGTGCGAGCAATCCACGATAACGCGCGGCTCAAGCCGGTGACTCTCGAGCATCGCGACGCATTCGGCGATACTGCGCGAATCGAAATTCGGATTGCGCCCGCCCCGCAGCACCACGTGCGTGTCGGGATTTCCCGTCGTCCGTACGACCGCCGCCGCGCCGTCCTGGGTGATGCCCAAAAAAGAATGCGGGCGGCGCGAGGACTCGACGCCGTTGATCGCCGCCTGCAGATTGCCCTCAGTCGTGTTCTTGAATCCCACCGGCATCGAGAGCCCGCTCGCCATCTCGCGATGCGTCTGCGACTCGGCGGTGCGCGCGCCAATCGCGGACCATGCGATCAGGTCCGCGATATATTGCGGCGTGATCGGATCGAGCATCTCGGTCGCCGCCGGAAGTCCGAGCCGGTTGATCTCGAGCAGCAGGCGCCGTGCGATTCGAAGCCCGGCGCCCATGTCGCAGGATTCGTCCATGTGCGGATCGTTGATCAGCCCTTTCCATCCGACGGTCGAGCGCGGCTTTTCGAAATACACCCGCATGATCACGAAGAGCTGCGGCGCGAGTTCCATACTGAGAGCGGCCAGGCGGTGAGCGTAATCGATTGCGGCCTCGGGATCATGAATCGAGCACGGTCCGACGATACAGATCGCGCGATTGTCGCGGCCCGCCAGCGCGGCGCGCACGGTCTCGCGCGCTTCGACGACAGTCCGCACCACGGCGTCGTCAACCGGCAGTTCGTCCTTCAGCAGCCGCGGCGCGATGAGCGCCTGGTTGCCTAGTACGTGTAAGTCCTGAATTCGATGCATAATCAGAACAATAAGTATTAGCGGAAACCGGCCGGACAACAAAGCCGGGTTCGACCAGCTGCGTCGCGGCCGGCCCGGCACAACTTGCCGCAATCCAATGGCGAGCCTAGTCTCGGTTTGACCTGCGCGTGCATGGTGCGACGTTAATCTGCGCGTCATAGAATCGGTACGACGGTTTAATTGGCAATGGCTCTTAACGAAACAATTGAATCCGGCGCTGGATCCGGCGCGCCCCGTCCGGCGCCTCATCCGACTCCGCGACGACGGCGATGGTGGCGCAGGCTCGGACTATGGCGCGCGATCGCCGGGATGATGCTTGCGCTGGCGGTCGGCGCGCTGATCGTCAGCGCGGAGTTTTCCGCCACTCTGGTGCATCGCACCAGTCATCTGAATCATCGGATCGCCTCGCTCAACAGCGCGGTCCATCAATTGAAACGCCGTCTCACCTCCGCGGAAAAGAAGGCGGTCGCCGACGAAGAAAGCGCGAAGTCATACGAACTGCTCAAGCGGATTCTCGCCGCGCACGATGTGCAGACGATTAAGCTGGCAAGCTCTGCCGCGCCACGGGCTCTGCATAAGCCGGATGCGCCGGTTGCTGCCACGGCGACACTCGCCTCGAGCGCCGCTGAGGGCGCGTCGGTTTTGCAGGTGGGCGGACTCGCCGCCGAGCCGGAGCATCATGAGTACGCGGTATGGTGGGTCGGCAAGCGCGGGCATTGGACGCTGGCCGGACAGTTTCATGCCGCGGCCGATGGCAAGGCGACGGTGCCGCTCGCGGCGGCGCCCAAGTCGATGGCCTCGGTGCTGGTGACGATGGAACCCGACACCGGCGATCCGCCCGCCGCGCCGATGGGCGCGTCGGTGCTCAGAAGCATCGCATCGCGCTGAGCGCGCACGCCCTGATGTTTCCTCGATCGGTTGCGGCTACTATCCTCGGCGTGGTGTTGGATGTGCTGTTGATCGGGTGCAATGCAATGCGCCGTGCTCGCGCCCAAGCTTCGCTGCAAACTTCGCCGCAAGCTTTGCGATGAACGAGCAGGGCGAGATGGGCGGTGCGGATACGGGCGAGGGCGCGCCCCGCTCAAGCCTACTCGGATACGGGCGGAGTTTCTGGCTGCTCTTCTGGGCGACCTTCGCGCTCAACTCCGCGAGCAATCTTTTCGTTCTCTATCCGCTGCAGTTGGTGCAGTTCGGCGCGAGCGCCGGCGTTATCGGCGCCGTGATCGGCACCTGGTCGCTCGCGTCGCTCGCCTCGCGTCCCGCCGCCAGTCCGCTGATCGAGCGGCTGGGACGGCGCAGCACCGCGATGTGGCTCTTGTGCGCCGACGTGCTGATCGTCGCGCTCTATCTTCCGATCGGTGCGATAGGATGGCACGTCTATGCGGTGCGCGCGCTGCACGGCGCGATCGAAGGAACCGCGCGCGTCGCGCTGTTCGCGATGGTCTTCGGGCTTTTGCCGGAAGGCCGCGAAGGCGAAGCGATGTCCGTCTTCAGCACTTGCGGGATGGGCTCGGCAGCGCTCGCGCCGATCGTGGCCGAGCTGTTGATCCGCAACCTCGGCTTCGGCGCGTTCTTCCTCGCGGCGATCGCGTTGACGGCGATCGCGGCCTACTTCGCGCGGATGGTTCCCGACGATAAGGCGCCGCCGGCCGCGGCGGAGGTCCCGGCCGCGGCGAGTAGTGCCGGTACCTTGGGATACGGCGCGCTGCTGCTCGACGCGGGCCTGTTGCCGCTGTGGATCGTGACGCTGATGTTCGCGCTTGCGATCTCGTGCCGGCTGAGTTTCGTCGCGCCGTTTGCGACCGAGCGCGGGATCGTCGGCGTCGCATGGTACTTCACGATCTACAGCCTGGTCGCGATCGCGATTCGCCTGGGCGGCGCGCGCTTCATGGATCGAATCGGGATGGAGCGCGCGCTCTTGCCCTCGATGATCATCCTTGCCGCCGGGGTCGCGCTGATCGCGGGAACCGGTCATTACCGGATGCTGTACATTGCGGCGGCGCTCGGCGGACTCGGCCACGCGTACGTCTATCCGGCGTTGAGCGCGATGGTGATTGGCCGCACGCGCGCCGACGCGATCGGCCGCTCCTCCAGCATCTACCAGTCGCTCTACGATCTCGGCGCGATGGCGGGACCGTACTCGCTCGGCGCGGTTGCGATGTTCTTCGGGTACGGTCCGATGTTCGTCGTGTCGGGCGCGCTGGCCCTGGCCGGCGGCGCATACTTCGCAGCAGTCGAACCGGTTTCGCGCACGCGCCGTCTCGCGTAGCGCGCGCGGCTGGCGTCGCGGGATCATTCCATCGGGACGGTCATTTCGAGCAGGATACCAAATCCGATCAGCGCCATCGCGACGAAGTTTCCCAGGATGTCGTCGCCGATCCACAGGTAGTACATTCCTGCGCCGAGCGAGGCCAGAGAGATCAGTCGTTTCATCGGAGCGTCCCCTTTTTTCCGCGCCGCCGTTACGAAAGCAAAGCCCGCGATGCCAACAGAAAGTAGGATAAATCATACTGCGAGTAAAGCAGGGCGGCTTCCGATTTCCGCGTGAAAGCCCGCGTGGCTTGCGCTGACCGGAAGTCCCGCGGCCGCCTCCCTTTCATCCTGAGAGTCTGTGACTTTTTTCGTCGCCGCGGCCGCCCCTTCCGTCATCCTGAGCGGCTGTGAGTTTATTCGGAATCCGGGGCGCTGCGGCCACCCCCTCCGTCATCCTGAGCGAGGCCGCCGCGGCCGCAGTCGAAGCATCCCGAAGGGGCCATGCAGGCTCTCACGATTACCTATTCCTAACCGGGGACGACCAACTCTTCTCACCGTTCTTATTCGTCGGTCAGATCGTTCCAGATCGGATTGGCATTCTCGATCAGCGCAATCTTCTTGGCCCGCGTCCATCCTTTGAGTTGCTTCTCGCGCGCGATCGCATCCGCCGCTCGATCGTACTCCTCGAAATAGACCAAACGCGTGACGTTGTACCGCGCGGTGAAACCCGGGATGGCTTTCTCGCGATGCTCCGCCGTGCGCCGCGCGAGGACGCTGGTCACGCCGATGTAGATGACGCGCGAAGGGCTCGCAACGATATATACAGCGAAGGTGCGTTCGCGCATCAACGCGATCCTCGCGAACAGCGCGGAGATGCGCAAGCGCCGCGAAGATTCGGAGAGCAGTCGCGATTGTGTGCACGCGCGCCCGGGATCCTTCGACTCCGGCCGCGGCGGCCTCGCTCAGAGGTTGTGAGTTTTTTGTTTGAGGGGATCGTTTTAGGTTGGTGGAAAGTGGAAGATGGAAGGAGCGGTGGAGGTGCGGAGATGGGCGACGAATCAAGCGTGCGGTTGCGCGAAGCGAATC
>JBOHWH010000021.1:0-7702 GCA_050736695.1 Binataceae bacterium (SeqCode)
GCAGTACCCTGGCCGGAACTCAATGCACCTACACCCAACAGCCGGGCACGACGAACAAATGCCCCGCCGTCAAGCCATGAGTTGAGCGCTGGGCAAATTTGCGATGTATCGGGCGCGCCGCAATAAAACGGCGCGCCCGTAACTTTCTCGCGTTACGGCGGTTTAGATGATAGCGGATATGCGGGCGGCGCAAGGGCATTGGCCCCTGCGGGCCGGCACTCGCGCCGCTCAATTTGTTCCGAGGCTAATGCCGAGGAGGCCGCCGATGGCATCGAAAGTTAATCCAATTCCCGATCCCGCGCGCAGCATCACTCCCTACCTGATCGTTCGCAACGCAGGCGAGATGATCGACTTCTACAAGAAGGTCTTTGGCGCCACCGAAAAGTTTCGACTGGATATGCCCGATGGCCGAATCGGCCACGCCGAGCTTGCGATTGGCGGCGCGGCGATCATGCTGTCCGATGAATTCCCGGATATGGGATTCCTGAGCCCAATCGCGATCGGCAAGGGCCGCTCGCCGGTCGCGATTCATATCTACGTCGAAGATATCGACGCGACCTATCGCAAAGCGCTCGCCGCCGGCGCCACTACGCTGAGAGAGCCCGAGACTCAGTTCTACGGCGATCGCAATGCGCAGGTGAAAGATCCCTCGGGCCATTCATGGGATATCTCGAGCCACGTCGAAGACGTCTCGCCCGACGAGATGAAGAAGCGGATGGCCGCGATGAGCAAACAGGCAGGATGAATTGGCAGGCAGTATGAATCAGGAAGGATGAATCAGATCGTGGCGCATCCACGCATGTACGACCACTCCAATCCCGCGATAAAGCGGCTGCGCGAGGTCTGCCTTGCGCTTTCCGAAACGATCGAAAAAGAAGCGTGGGGCGAATGCACTTTCCGCGTCGATGGCGGCGAGATGTTCGCGATGACGGATAATAATCATCATAACAGCGGCCACCTTGCGGTGTGGGTCAAAGCGCCGCCGATGGCGCAGGAGCGTCTGATCGGCGCCGACCCGAAGCGATTCTTCAAACCGCCCTACATGGGACCCAAAGGATGGGTCGGCGTCCGCCTGGACGCAAGAGTCGATTGGAATCAACTCGCAGCAATCCTCCACGACGGCTACCTGATGTCCTCGCCGCTCCACCGCGCCGGCAAAGGTTCGACATCCGCCAAGGCCAAATCCGCGCGAAAATAGTCAGGCTTGACTAAACCGGACGGGCTGTACTAATGACCCTTCATTCGGGGGTCGGATGCTGAGCCGGATCGGAATCGTCTTTGCCGCTGTGCTTGCGATAATCGCCGCGCCAATGGCTGCGCGCGCGCAACTTCCGCCCGATCAGATGGCTTCGTTGAAGCTCGGCGCGCCTGCCGCCCACTGGGCATATGTTTTCGATAGCCCGAGTTCGGTGCCTCAGGTCAGCAAGGTTTATATTCTCGATACCGATAAGCAGAAGATGCTCGGGCAACTGAACGGCGGCTATCTGGCGAGTTTCGTGATGGCGCCCGATCGGAGCGAGCTGTACATGGCCGGCACGTTTTATTCGCGCGCATGGCATGGCGTCCGCACCGACGCGGTCGAGATCTTCGACGCGCACACGCTCGATTTCAAAAGCGAAGTAAAAATTCCGCCCAAGCGCCTGCTGATCGTTCCCAAGAACAACTCTGCCGCCGTGACCGCCGACGGACGCTTCATGCTGGTCGCGAATATGACTCCGGCGACTTCGGTGAGCGTGGTCGATTTGAAAGCGCACAAATTCGCCGGAGAGATCGAGACGCCCGGATGCGTCCAGGTGCTGGTTTCGGGTCCGCGCAAATTTTCCTCGATGTGCTCGGACGGATCGATTCTGACCGTGAAGCTCGATGACGCCGGCAAGCTCAAGAGCCGCAAACAATCGAAACCGTTTTTCGATCCGTCCAAAGATCCGGTCTTCGATCAGCCCGCGATGGCCGGAACCACCGCGTTTTTCGATTCCTATCACGGGATGATCTACAAGGTTGATCTCTCCGGCGACGAGGCGGTGGCCGAGCCCGGATGGTCCGCGCTGTCGGCCGGCGATCTCAAGGCCAACTGGCGTCCCGGCGGATGGCAATCGATCTCGGCCAGCGCTGACGGCGCGAGCGTGTACCTGCTGATGCATCAGGGCGGCGAATGGACCCACAAGCAGACCGGCAAGGAAGTCTGGATTCTGGATGCGGCAAAGAAGAGCCGGGTCGCGAAAATCGCGCTCAAGACCGAGGCGTACTCGATTCGCGTCAGCGCCGGACCCAACCCGATTCTCGAAGCGCTGGCGATAGTCCAGAGCCAGCTCGAGACCTACAGTTTGCCCGACGGCAAATATATCGGAGTGTTTCGCAATTTGGGCACGCCGTTTTTGATATACGGTCCGTAGCAGGGTGTTGAGAAAGACTGGAAATAAAAGATGGCGTGAAAGTTCGTTCTCAACATCCGGCAAAAGCTTGGCTGCCTTCCTTTAGTTCTCTCCCTGCGGGAGAGATTACAGTGAGGGAAGCAGGCGGTTGAAAGAGATTTTCAAGAGCCTGCCAAGGCTGCGAGCTGGGAGAGAGTCGTGGACAAAATCGATCAGCTCTTCGAGCATCTGACCCGCGTGATTGCGCAGCGGACCTCGCGGCGGAGTTTCCTCGCGCGGCTGGGCATGCTGGCCGCCGGCGGGATGATCATTCCGCTGCTGCCCGTCGATCGCGTGACCGCTTCCGCGCGCGCGCAGGGCCTTACCGCGCCGCCGCCGGGCGCTCCAGTTCCCGCGGGGATGGAAGCGATGGTGAAGCACGGAAATCCGGACGACGACTCGGCGTGCGATTACTGGAAATACTGCGCGATCGACGGGTACCTGTGCACCTGTTGCGGCGGCGCCTCGCACGACTGTCCGCCCGGCGCGTCGCCCTCGCCCACCTCGTGGGTCGGCACCTGCAAGCATCCGGGCGACGGCAAGGACTATATCGTCAGCTATCGCGATTGCTGCGGAAAGACTCCGTGCGGCCGATGTCTGTGCGCCAACACCGAGAGTGAGCTGCCGTTATATCGTGCGCAACGCGACAGCGATCTGATCTGGTGTTTCGGCGCCCCGACGATGGTCTATCACTGTTCCACCGCGGAGATCGTCGGCATCAAGTAGATCTTCGCGCGATACCCGCGCCGGTCCGCTGATTCTTCGCGTCCACGCCTGCTGAATTAATGCCTTAATTAACTTGCGTTAACTCAGCGGACTGGTCAGCATCGCACCATTCCATTCATAGTGAAGGTGAAAGTTATGGCTAACGCGAAGCGCAAACGCGCCGGCGGCAGCACGAAGTCCCAGAGTGGCGATGGAATTTATCCCTTCTGCAGGGATCCGGAAGTCCCGGACCTTGACGATAACCCGGCGCGTCATAAAGACAAGACCCTGCGCCTCCATGCGCTTGGAGCCGAGGTCTCTGCATGCTTCGCGGCCTGCACCGGGTCGCCGAACATGGGAGCCGACTACATCGATCCTCGAATCGCGCTGGCGATTTTGTTGGACCGCCTGGCCGGTACGAACCTCGAGCTGGTAAGAGCGCAAGGTTCCGGATTGGCCAAAAAAATTGGAGTGGGTTCGGGTGCCCGGATAGATGAGATGGCGAAGAGAGTCGCCTGGAGCTTCTACCAATCGGCGGACCACGATCTTCGCTTGCAGAGCCGTTTTATGGACTTGGTGTGGTCGCTCGCCCACCGCTTGCCCGGTATCGGAGATGGTGGAGGATTCTGCGACCAAGTCGAGATTCCCGATTTGGGCGATCCGGCCAGGGAGGACCAAAAGCTCGAGCGGCTGCATCTGCTCGGCAAAGCCGTATCGGAAGCTTTTTCCAAATGCACCGGCACCGATCCGGCGAGCGCAGACTATATCGATCCAAGAATAGCCTTGGCGATTCTGCTGGTTTACCTGGCGAGCACAAATCGCGATCTGATAAACGCGCAAGGTTCCGCATTGGGAGGGAATCCTGGTCGCGGAAGTGCAAAGCCGATTGATGACTCGGCTAAGATTGCCGCGCAGCGATTTCTGGACGATGCCGATCACAACGTCCGAATGCACGTGCGTTACAAAAGCCTGCGCTGGGTCGCCGCGCAAAAAGCCACGCCTGCCAGCGGGCGTTCGACGGCGCGCAAGGCGCGGCGAACGCGGTAAATCATTCGGCCCAATCGCAAGCGCCGTGAAACTGGCCCCGGCCGGAAGCCCGCGATGAAGTCGTCTGAACCAAATGAGCGCGACCCAACCCGACGCGGCACCGGGCCGTCCGATCCATCCCCGCCGCTAAGCGCACATTTCGTAGGCCGCGAAGCCGAACTCGTCCGGATGCTTGCTGGACTGGAAGCGGCGGCCGCCGGACGCGGGAACCTGGTGCTTCTGTCCGGAGAGCCGGGAATCGGCAAGACGCGGATCTGCGAGGAGTTGGACAATCTCGCGCGCGCGCGCGGAGTGCCAGTGACGTGGGGGCGATGCTGGGAAGGAGGTGGCGCACAACCGTATTGGCCGTGGATTCAGGTGTTACGATTCTGTGCGCGGTATCGCGCTCCGGCTGAACTGACTGCCAATGCAGGCGACGCCGCACGGCTGCTATCGAACCTGATGCCTGACCTGTTCGGTGAGTATCGGGGCGAACGGGGCCAGCTCCGGGTAATGCAAGCGGGCGACGAACTCTCGGAGAGGTTTGCGCTGTTTGTCGCGATCTCCGATGTTCTGCGGAACTTCGCTGCGAAGATGCCGCTCGTGGTCGTGCTTGACGACCTCCATTCAGCGGATGTCGATTCGCTGATGCTGACGCAGTTCATTGCGCGCGATCTTCGCCGGCTCTCGATCCTCATGCTCGTCACGTATCGCGATACGCAGGTGCGGATGAATACCGAGGTTGGAGATTTGATTGAAACCCTGACCCGCGAGGGGCAGAACTTCGCCTTGCGCGGGCTTAGCGCGGCGCAGATTCACGAATACGTGGAATTGAGTACGGGCAAGACGCCCAGCGAGCAACTGGTGCGGGAGCTGTACCGCACAACCGGCGGAAACCCGTTGTTTCTGGCCGAGACCGCACGCGAAATGCATAGCGATTCCGTCACCATCGGGGCCGGCGATACGCCGAAATCGGCTGCGCGAATCCCGCAAAGTATCCGCGCGGTGATCGAAGCAAGGCTGCGCAAACTGCCGCAAGAGGCGCGCGATTTTTTGTTAACCGCCGCGGTCGTCGGCCACGAGTTCGATCTCCGTTCTGTGAGCGAAGTCTCGGGCATCGATTCCCGGCAGGCGGCAATTGCGCTCGACGAGGGCTCGCGTCACGGGCTGGTGGCGCGAGCGTATGATACGCCGGATGCCTATCGCTTCAGCCATGAGCTGGTTGCGGAAGTGATTTACGACGGGATTCCCGCTGACGTGCGCCAGACGCTGCACTACCGAGTTGCGGAGTACCTTGCGCGAAGGCAGCCGAGCGGAAGGCCTGGAGCGCATGCGGCGCTCGTCAATCATTACGTGAGAGCATTACCCGCGGCCGCCGACCGCGCGGTTCTCTATGCCCGCAAGGCCGCGGAAGACTCGACCAGATTATTCGCATACGGCGAGGCCGCGCGCTTTTATGAAATGGCGCTGCGCGCGCTCGAACAGGACCGATCCGCCAGTCCGCGCGCGCGCTGCGATTTGCTTCTCGCACTTGGCGCGGTGCAATGCCAGGCCAGTGAACAGGGCGGCTTCAGGCAAACGTTTCTGGACGCCGCCAGTATAGCCAGGTCTGAGAACAGTCCCGAGCATTTGGCCAAAGCGGCGCTGGGATATGGGATGCTTGGCAATGCGCTTGCGACCGGATTGGCAGCTCCGGATCAGATCACAAAAGAATTGCTCGAGGAGGCGATAGATGCGATTGAGCCGGCCGATCATCCGCTGCGCGCCCGCTTGCTGGCGAGGCTCGCCGAAGAAATTGGCGCATCGGCGCCTCGCGCCCGCCTGACTACCCTGATCGATGAGGCGGTTGCGATCGCGCAAGCGCGCGGCGATGCCGAAGCGCAGGCCGACGCGCTCTTCATCAAGTTCCGGGCTTTGGTCAGGGGTCCCGATCATACGGCGGAGTCCAAGGCGATACTGCAGGAGATCCTGCAGATCGTCGAGCGCAACAAAATGGACCACTGGAACTCGCGAATTAGCTACCATCTGGGAGCAGTTGCGCTCGAGACGGGCGACATCGCCGGCGTGCACGATCATGTTGCGACGATCATAGCCATTCCCGAAGCGCTGCAGCGCGCGAATTCGGGGAGAATCGATTCGGAGATAACGCTGACCATCCAGGCAATGTGGGCGTTGATTGAGGGCCGGGTCGAGGACGCCACTCGCGCCTGTAGGGAAGCGCTGGTTTTGGGCCGCCGCAGAAGGCATTCGGAAGCCGAGGCTTTCTTCGGCTTGCAGATAGTCAGCATCTTCCGGGAACAGGGGCGAATGGCGGAGGTGATTGGGCCGACGGCGGCCAATCTGGCAAACGATCCGCAAAACTCGCTGGTCCGCGCCATCCTTGCCTTCGCCCAGGCGCAAGCCGGTCGGACGGGTGACGCGCGGGTCGAACTTGCGCGGCTGGAGGCGCACGAATTTCAGAGCGTACGCCGCGACTTCACCTGGCTCGGTGCGATGGCATACAGCGCTGAGACCAGCGCCGCACTCGGCGATCGCACCAGCGCCGCGGTGCTCGCGCGATTGCTCGAACCGATGGCGGAGCGCAACGTGAGCATCGGGTTCTTCTGCTATCTTGGTCCGGTCGCATATTACCTGGGAATTCTTGCGGCCACGCTTGGGAGCCACGACGCGGCTTCGGGCCACTACGAAGCGGCGATCGACAGCGCGCAACAGCTCGGCGCGATCGGCTGGATCGCGCGGATCCAGCTCCGGTACGCGCGAACGCTTTTGGAACGAAACTCGAAGGGCGATCTGGATCGGGCGCGCTACTTGATCGATCAAGCGCGTGCTACGGCGACGACGTTAGGATCCAACGATTTGCTCGCAATCGCCGCGGAGATCGCGCCTCGCGCCGATACTGCGCGCGCGGCGGTGATTGCCGCGGCGATCGATGCTCCCGCGGCAAATGTTTTTCACAAGGAGGGTGATTACTGGACGATATCGTTCGGCGGCCAAACGATTCGTCTCCATGACAAAAAGGGCTTGGTTTACATCAGCCATCTGATCGCCAACCCCGGACAAGAGCTGCATGTGCTCAAGCTCGAGGCGCTCGCACAAGGCGTGGCTGCACTGGGTCCGAACGAAATCCAACTCATCGAGCCCGCCAGTGACGCCGGCGAGGTTTTGGATAGCCGGGCCAAGCGTGAATATCACGAACGGACCAAAGAACTCCTGCAGGAACTTGAGGAGGCTCGAGATCTCAACGATCTGGGTCGGATAGATTTGCTTAATCGCGAGCTCGCGGCGCTCGGCGAAGAGCTGACCGGCGCGGCCGGTCTTGGAGGCAGAGACCGGCGGGCAGTATCGAACGTCGAGCGTGCGCGGGTCCGAATCAAGAACACCATCAGCGCGGCGCTGGTGCGAATTGGTGCGGCGCATCCGGCGTTGGCGCGCCATTTTGCGAGCACCCTTAAGACGGGAGTGTTCTGTTCCTACGAGCCGGACTCCGCACAGAGCGCAAAGTGGGATTTCTGATTGTTCTTATGTGGTTGCGGGGCGCCGGAGGATTAGTCCGGCGCCCC
>JBOHWH010000022.1:0-2071 GCA_050736695.1 Binataceae bacterium (SeqCode)
AGCGTGAACCATCGGGGTGCGTCGCGACGGAAACTCGGTCGCTGACGGCCTCCCTCGAGCCCAGCGCTAACTGAGCGATTTATGGGTTCCTGATAGTCTTCTCGATCCATGTGTGACAGCGCGGCGCGCTACGGGATCAGGCGGCGATACCACGGGACCGATGAGCCGGGCGGCGCGTAGCCTGGGGGATAGCCGTAGCCGGGAGCGGGATATCCGTAACCCGGAGCGCCGTAGCCGGGTGCTCCATATCCCGGAGCGCCATATCGGGGAGGATAACCCGGGTACATCGGCGTGCCATAGGGGCTGCGGTATGCGTACGGCGATCCGTAGGCGCCGTATGGGTTCATGCCGGGAACCATGATCGGCGGAGCGCTGGAGGTTCCCATCCCTTCGTCGTTCGCATCGACGGAGGCCTCGACGAAATTGCGGCCGAGGCCGTATGCGCGAATCGAGGCTTGCTGCCCCGGCGGCATCTGGAAGATCACGTCGAAGGAGTTGCCGCCGCCCATCGGAATGGCTTTCATTAAGCGGCCGTTCACGTAGACACCCGCGCGATGCACTCCCGCGCCGGTTATCTGTCCGACTACCTCATAACTGCCGGGGGCCGACGGCGACGGCATCACGCCGAGCACGTTTATCTGGACGTTGCTCAGAGGACCCTCGACGCCGCCTGGAATCCTGCGACCGGGTGCGCCGGTCGCGTTCTCAGATCCGTCGGCGCGCGGAATTTCTTCGGTGTTGTTGCGCGAAGGCGGCAGCGCGGCCGGGCCGGCGGATGCGACCTCGCCCGATGAGGCGGTCGCGTCCGAATCCATCCCACCGCCTCCGAGCTCGATCATTTTTTCATGGCCTTCGTGCGAATGGGTTAACGCGGCGGCGTCGGGAGCGAGTTGCGCGCGGGCGACGCGGCCGAGTGCGTCGGTCACCTCGATCGTTTGCGAGGGCGAAGGATCCTGAATTCCGAAGTCGAAATTTACGCGCTGCTCTCCGCTCACGTCGGTCACGCGAATTGATTTGATCGGCACCGAGCCATCGAAGATTCCCGCCGAGCGGAGATTGGTCCCCTCGAAAAACCCGCGCACCCGTACGCCGCCGTCTGAGAACGACCGCGAGTTGATCACGACTTGCGGGGCTTTCGGAGCCTCGGGCGGCAGGCTCGCGGACGGCGTCAAAACACTGGAGGCGGGTGGTGCGCTGGTCGCGACGGCGCCCGCGACGGGCGTCACCTGCGCTTCGAGCGCGGCAATTTGTCCCTTGATTGAATTCCACTGCGCCAGTTCGGGCGCGCCTTTGGTGGCGCGCGCCGCATCGATCTGATTGCGATCCTTCACCACCGCCGCCATCGCATGGCCTGCCGCCGCGCGGTCGCCCTTGTCCAGAGCGCTCGAGAGCGATTGGGCGTCGCTGGCGAGGCTCGCCACCGGAGACAGCATCGCGCCGGCTTTTGCGTCGGCGTCGATCGAATTGAGCATCGCGAAAGCCGCATCGCTCAGCCCCGAGGCGACAGCCTGCGGAGTATCGGCGCGCGCGGTTGCCGGCACAGACGCGGCGAGCACGAGCGCCGCGAACATCGTGAGCACGGCCGGCAAAAAATTGCGCAGGGTTCGCATCGCCTCAGCGCGTTGTCTCAGGACGACTGTTTGTATCGGTCCGCGGTCTGCTTGATTTGGCGCCCGAGCTTTAAGAACAGCTCGCCTTCATTGTAGATGAAGAGCGCAAGCGCGCCTGCCACGCCAATAATCAATCCGAGAAGAAACGCACCCATAATAAGCTCCTCATCGCACGACTATAATCCAACTGGCGTCCATAAAAGAAACTGGCGGCGCAAGGGCATCGGGGCATCGCGCGCAGCTACGCGCTGGAATGAGAACTGAAAATCGCGGTGGGTTCGTTTGGTATATTTTCAGGGTGGCTTCCAAAAATTTTCGCTTAAATTGCTGGAGAATTTGGCTTCGAGCGTGGCTTCGTTGCGATTTTTCGTCTTTTGCATGGGGTGTCGCGCGCTTATTCGCCGTTTGCGGATCGACTGGCCTGCACCCCGAAAACTCAGCCGAAATGAGGTAGAGTCCGT
>JBOHWH010000023.1:0-28937 GCA_050736695.1 Binataceae bacterium (SeqCode)
GCGTTGAGTATATCTCTAGCGTATGGCGAGCCTATGGGGGTCGGGCCAAGATTCACCGACAAATCTAATCCGAGCATTCAGCGCGGAGCACGTAGTGCGGCTAACGCGCCTCTCTCATGCGCAACTCCGATATTGGGATCAGACCGGATTTTTCTCCCCTCGCTATGCCGCTGAAAATCGGCGAAGTCCTTTCAGCCGAGTCTATTCGTTCCAAGATGTTGTAGGACTTCGCACTCTTGGGGAGCTGCGGAGAACATACAAAATTCCGCTTCAGCAACTCCGCAAAGTAGCGCGCGAATTGAGTCAGTACAACGAGCAACCGTGGTCAGAACTTGTACTGTATGTGCTCAAGAAGGAAGTGAATTTCCGCGAACCTGAATCTGAAAGGATAATGGGTGTTCTGAGTAAGCAGTACACCCACTTGCGTCTCCGAAGCATCATCTATGATGTGGCAGCGGAAGCGCAAAGACTTAAGCAACGAACCAATGACCATTTCGGACGAATCGAAAGACATCGTTACGTGATGCACAACGCTTGGGTAATCGCAGGAACGCGCATCACTACGAAAGCTGTACAGAGATTCCGTGAGGCGGGGTATTCGTCAGAAGCTATTATTCGCGAATATCCACCTCTCACCGAACAAGATATTGAAGCGGCCTTGCAGCATGAGAACAACTTGGCGCAACGTGCTTAAAAGCATATCGCCGTGCCGCCAAGAATTCGCGTCCTACTCGACAACTGTGTGCCCGATTCCGTGGGCGAAGTGTTTCGCGCGCACGGTCACATAATTCAGCACGTTCGCGACATTCTTCCGGTTGATTCGTCCGATCCTTTGGTCGCTACCGTAAGCGAAGAAGACAATGCGGTCTTGATCAGCTGCGATCGTGACTTCAGACTTATCGCGCCCCGAATTCCCATCGGTAAGCGCGCCAGGTATCGGAGATTGAGTCGCATCTCGCTTGAATGTAGCGAGCCTCAAGCGGCTAGTCGCATAGAGGCCGCCATGACTCTAATCGAGGCCGAGTTCGAGATCGCGCAGAAAAGCAAAGACCCGCGAATGACGATTGTTATTCAGAATAACGGAATCAAGACCCTACGATGAATTAGAGGTCGCCTTTAGGAGTCGGTATATCACCATTGGACAGTCTAGTATATTACTGCCCTAATTAGGGCACCACCAGGTAGTTAGAGATTGTAGAATCGAAGTGCGTTTTCGGTGATGATCGCGCGGCGCGCGGACTCCGGAAGCGGGGCGCATGCTCGCTTGATCTCGTCGACGATTCCCGGATAGGTGCAGTCGAAGTGCGGGAAGGCGGAGCCCCATAGAATAGTGCGCTCCATCCGCAGGTCCACCGTCGTTGCCCTTAACATCGATTCGTGCGGATCCAGCGTCACAAAGCAGTGCTCGCGGAATTGCTCGCTTGGCCGCTCGCGCAGCCACGGCACATAGCTATGCATCCCTTCGAAGTGCTCGTCCATCCGATCGAGCCAGTAGCCGAGCCATCCAACTCCGGATTCGAGGAAGCCGACCCGCAGCTTCGGATACTTCTGCAACACGCCGCCGCAGATAATGTCCATGCAGGCGCCCTGCTGCTCGAACGGATGACAGACCATGTGGAAGAAGAATGGATCGTGGTAGCGGTCGGCGCCCATCGTCGGCATCCGGGTGCCGAAGCTCGAATGGACCGCGACTGCAACGCCGAGCTCCTGCGCGGTCTGCCAGAAGGGTTCGTAGGCGGAGTCGTTTAAGCGGCGTCCCGCGAAAGGATTGGGACGCACGAACACCGCCTTGAAGCCCAAGTCCCGCACGACGCGGCGCAGCTCGCGAACCGCTTCGCCGACATCCTGCAATGGCATCGGCGCGACCGCATACAAACGCTCCGGCGCCTGCCGGCAAAAATCCGCCATCCAGTTGTTGTAGGCGCGGCAGGCGGCGGCGGCGAGTTTCGGATCGGTCAGGTCGCCGTAGAGCAGCCACAGTGAAGGATACAGAACCGCAACGTCGATGCCTTCGGCGTCCATCACCTGGAGTCGCTGGCGCGGATGCGATGCGCCGGCAGGAACGTCATCCCAAGTCAGCGTGCGCGCGCGTTCGAGATCCTTGAGACCGCCGGGGATCATCGATGCGGACACCGGCAGCGACGCGCGGCTGCGGTTCTCTCCGCCAATCCAGAGTTGATCCATGCCGGCGTCGTTGCGGCGAATCTGGATCATCTGCGCGCGAAATTCAGGTTCGGTATATTCAGTCCACACGGCGCGCGGCTCAACGACGTGACCATCCGAGTCGATTACTTTCGCCATCGCCGGGAACCTCCTTCGCGGGCGACCGGATCACACACCGGCCGGCACTGAGAAGTCAAGTTGGGCATTATGCGGCGCGCGGGCGGCGGCGCGCGGGCGCCATAAACTGCGATTGCAAATGTTTCAAAAGACTCTTCCGATCGAACCCAAAAGTGTCCCGTCGGCAGAGCCTCGCCCGGGTAGCATACCAATCGCTCCTCGCACGAGCGTTGGAAGTCTTTGATCGGACTCGGCCGGGACCGCGGGCCCCCGGCTTCGCGGCGGTAACGCTTTTGTGGCCGGATATTGTAGTCTTTGCTTGGACAAATCCCGTAATGTTTCACGTGAAACATTAGATTGGAGGCTCGAGAGCGGAGGTTTCTATGGAGTCTCGATTTGATCGAACCGCCGAAGACCTCGGCAATATCGTCGCGCTGGAACACGTCAACATAACGGTTCCCGATCAGCAAAAGGCAACCACCTTCTACCTCGGCGGTCTCGGCCTGACGCGCGATCCCTATCTGATGACCGGCGGCGCAAACATGTGGGTCAACGTGGGCCGCAACCAGTTCCATCTGCCGACCAACGAGCCGCAGGTTCTACGCGGCCACACCGGAATCGTGGTGCCGGATCGCGAGGCGTTGGTGCGGCGCCTGGAGCGAATTCGCAAACGCCTGGAGGGAACGTCTTTCGACTTCACCGTGGATGAGGGATTCGTCGAGGCCAGGTGTCCGTGGGGAAATCGCATCCGATGCTTTGCGCCGAATGAACGGTTCGGACGCATCACGCTCGGTATCGCGTATGTCGAATTCGACGTGCCCAAGGGTGCTGCCGAGGGTATCGCAAGGTTCTATCGCGAGGTCATGGACGCCAAGGCCGCCGCGAGCGAAGACGACGATGGCGGATTCGCGCGGGTCGAAGTCGGCATCGGGCAGCATCTGATGTTTCGCGAGACCGGCCGCGCGCTCCCATCCTACGACGGCCATCACATCCAGATTTACGTTGCGGACTTCTCCGCTCCGCACCGCAAACTGCTCGACCGCGGCCTCATCACGGAGGAGAGCGACCAGCATCAGTATCGCTTCAAGGATCTTGCGGATCCGGAATCGGGAACGACGCTGTTCACGATCGAGCACGAGGTCCGCAGCATGCGCCATCCGCTGTTCATGCGTCCTTTGGTAAATCGCAACCCGTCGCAGAACAACATGAACTATGCGCAGGGTTACGACGCGTGGATTCCCGGGATGCCGCGGGAGTGAGCGGGGAGCAACAAGGTGAATCAGCTTCATAGCGAGCGCGAACGGCGCTTCATCGATCTGGCGGGCGAACTGGCCGACGACTTCGCACTGCGCGCCGCCCGGCACGACGAGGAAGGATCATTCCCGTTCGAGAACTATGAACGGCTGAAGAGCAGCGGCTACACGCGGCTTACGATTCCGGAGAGCCTGGGCGGGCTGGGCGCCACGATGCTCGAGCGGATCAAGGCGCAGGAACGGCTGGCGCAAGGATGCGGCGCGACCGCGCTCGCGATCAACATGCACTTCAACACGGTTGGGCTGCTGATCGACCTGCATCGCAAATTCAGGGCGCCGAACGTCGAGCGGAAGTTGCGCCGGATCGCGGCCGAGCGGCTGATCTGCGGCGGCTCGGGCTCGGAGCCTGACAACGCGATCGTCGCGCTGCGTCCGCGTACGGCGGCGCGTCCGGTCGCGGGCGGATGGATCGTCAACGGACGCAAGATCTTCGGCACGCAAAGCGTCGCGATCGATCTGTTTTTCGCCGAGGCAACCCGCGAAGACGGGCCGCACGGACCGGCCATCATCACGTTTTACATTTCTCCGCGCGATACTCCCGGACTGGCGTTCAAGGACGACTGGAACGTGATGGGGATGCGGGCGACGGCGTCGCGCAGCTCGGAGCTGAAAGACGCATTTGTCCCCGACGAAGACGTGGTCCTGCAGCGGCAAGTCTCGAAAAGCGGGCGCATCACGAAGGTGTTTGCCAAGGCGCCGTTCACGATCGGAGCGCCGTACATCGGGATCGCGGTTGCGGCGCGCAATTTCGTGGTCGAGTTCATGCGCGAGCGTTCGCGCTTTCCGTTCAAAAAACCGATGAGCCATCTGCCGAGCGTGTACAACAAAGTCGGTGAGATGGATTTGTTGATCGAGGGCGCGCGCGCCGTGATGTGGAAGGCGGCAGCGGAGATGGACGCCGACCATCCGGCTAGCTGGTCGCGCAAAGCGGTGGCGGCGCGAATGATCGCGGTCGAGAATTCGGTTCGCGTGGTGGACCTTGCGCTGCGCGCGGCCGGCGGCTCTTCGTATTTCAAGCGGCTGCCGCTGGAGCGCCTGTTCCGCGACGTTCGCGCGGGCCTCTATCATCCTTTTGACAGCGACGAGACGCTGGAATTCCTGGGCAAGAGCGCGTTTGGGATTCCACTGTTCGACGAGCGCGACGGCTGACAGGCTGCTTTAAGAAGAAAACGGAAATTTCAGATGACTACTGCCGGAGAATTGCGGGCGAAGTTGAACGGACCGCCGATGGTGGTGGCACCGTTCGTTTACGATGCGTTGCAGGCCAAGATCGCTGAGCGCGCCGGCTTTGAAGCAGTGTACATGACCGGATTCGGCACCGCGGCGGCGCGAGGATTTCCCGACCTGGGGCTGCTCACGATGACGGAGATGGTTGAGAACGTTCGCGCCATCGCGCGCTCTGTGAAAATCCCGCTGGTCTGCGATGCCGACACCGGCTACGGCAATCCCGTCAACGTCTGGCGGACAGTGCGCGAATACGAAGCGGCGGGAGCCGCGGGCCTGCATATAGAAGATCAGGTGTGGCCCAAGCGATGCGGTTTCCTGGCGGGCAAGCAAGTGATCCCGATGGAAGAAATGGTGCCCAAGGTGCGCGCGGCGTGCGACGCGCGAAACAACCCGGACACCGTCATTATCGCGCGGACCGACGCTCTGGCCGTCAACGGATGGGACGACGTGGTGAGCAGGACCCATGCCTACCGCGCGGCGGGCGCCGATCTGATTTTTGTCGACGGCATCCGCACGCTGAACGACCTTCACGACTATGCGGCCAAGCTCAAGGATCTCCCGCTGCTCTACAACGGACAGCTTCTGCCGGTCGCGGAACTGGCGCAATACGGTTTCAAGCTCACCATCCACTCGGGAACCTTTCTTGCCTATTACGAGTCCGCTCGCGACGTGCTGACCGAGCTCAAGCGGACCGGTTCCGTCAAGTCCAACGAGCCCAACACCGCTTTCCGCGAGCTGATCGATTTGTTGGGCGTCGAAGCGATGGACGCGCTGGGCGCGAAGTACAAAGTCTAGCCGCGTTTCGAGAGCGAAGCCTATGGGAATGACGATGGCGGAAAAAATACTCGCGCGGCACAGCGGGCAGGCGGCCGTGCGCCCCGGAGATATCGTCGTCTGCGAGGTCGACAAGATCGTTCAGATCGATCTGGTGTTCGCCGCTTCCGCCGAGCTGCCGAAAAGGATCGCGGATGCGAATAAAATCGCGATCGTCCTCGACCATGCGATTCCCGCGCCGACCATCGGCGATGCCGAAGGACAGTCGATCGCGCGCCAGTTTGCGCGGCGCTTCGGAATCGAAAAATTCTACGACGTCGGCCGCCACGGTATCTGCCATCAGGTCATTCTGGAAAACGGGCTCGCGTTGCCCGGCCAGATCCTGACGTGCGCCGATTCGCACACTTGCGCATCAGGCGCATTCAATTGCGTGGCGCGCGGGATGGGCCCGCTCGAGATGCTCCAAATCATGTGCACCGGCAAGACCTGGTACCAGGTTGCACCGACGGTAAAATTCGACTTGCACGGCCGAAAGCCCGACAACGTTTTCGGCAAGGATATTTTTCTTCATCTGGCGGGTATCGCCGGGAGCGTCGAGGGTCACAATATCGAATTTGCCGGATCGGGAATCGCTGACCTGCCGCTCGACGATCGCGCGACACTTGCCACGATGGGCGCGGAGCTGAGCGCCGAATTTGTAACCTTTCCCGCCGACGCGAAAGCGATAGAACATCTGCGCACCGTTACCGACGAACCGTTCGAGCCCGTCCGGAGCGACTCCGACGCGCACTATGCCGCGACCTACGAAGTCGATCTCTCGGGGCTGCGGCCCTATATCGCAAAGCCCGATTTCATTCCGCATAACACGATGCCGGTCGGCGATCTTGACCGGAAAATTGCGATCGACCAGGCGTTCCTGGGTTCGTGCGCGAACGGCAAGCTCGAGGACTTTCGGGTCGCCGCGCAAATTGTGCGCGGGCGCAAAGTCGCTCCCGGCGTCCGCTTCATCGTAACCCCCGCCTCGCAAAAGGTTCTGCTGGAGGCCGTGCGCCGCGGCTATGTCGAGACGCTGCTCGAAGCCGGCGCGGTCGTGACCAATTCAACCTGCGGCGCGTGTTACGGCGGACACATGGGAGTGCTGGGCGCGGGCGAGGTATGCATCACTTCCAGCACTCGCAACTTCAAGGGCCGGATGGGCAGTCCCTCCGCGCGAATTTATATGGCCTCGTCGGCGACGGTGGCCGCCTCCGCGATCGCCGGCCATATCTGCGACCCCACGCCGTTGCTCGGGGACAACCGATGAACAACTCCGACCCCCTAGTGCTGCAGGGACGCGTCTGGATGTTCCCGGAGGACAACCTCAATACCGATCTGATGATGCCGCAGACGGTGTTCGCCAAACCGCTGGAAGTGCAGATGCGCAGCGTCTTCGCGACCTACCGGCCCGGATGGGCCGAGGAAGTGCGGCCCGGCGACATCATCGTCGGCGGGCGCAACTTCGGCACCGGATCGAGCCGGCCGGGATCGCTGTTGCTGAAGCGGCTGGGAATCGTCGCGCTGATTGCGGAGACGATAAACGGCCTCTTCTATCGCAATTGCATCAACTACGCCCTTTCGGCGATTGAGTGTGCCGGCGTGCGCGACTGCGTGAGCGAAGGCGACATGCTGCGAATCGACTTCGCGAATGGAAGTGTCGAAAATCTGACGCGAAATATCGCGCGGCGCACCACGCCGATGCCCGAATTCCTTCAAGCGATCGTGCGCGCCGGCGGCATCAGAGAGCGCCTCAAAGCCGAAGGCTACTTGTAGCTGTCGTTACTGAAAAAACTCGCAGCTATCGTGCTCTCGAAAACTCGATCAACTTCTTCTACCAAAGAATCACTTTATTGCCGGGAGTACTTCATGGCCGAAGCGTTCGAGTGAGCGGCGCGCCCGCGCCGGATCGAGTCCGGGAAGTTGCATCGCGACATTCAGCTCGGTCATCGGAACGGAATCGACAATCTCGCTGAGACGGCGGAGGACGAAATCGGGCGGGCCCAGGATGCTGGTGCGCTTGAGGCGATCCGGATCGGGGCGAATCAGCACGCGCGACGGGTCGGCGCCCGACGCGGCGCTGAGCCATTTGGCATACAGCTCTGCCTGATACATGAGCGCGTCACGCGTATCGTTCCACGCCTGGGTCTCGCTGTCAGCGATGTAAACGACCCGGCTGTTGATTACGCTGTAGACCGCGGGGTCGCGCCCTTCGGCCTTGAGCGCGTCGAGATAGATCCCAATCTCGCGTCTGCCGCCCACGCACGCGAATCCAAGATCGAGTTTTGCGGCGCGCCGAATTGCCTTCGCCGTGCCGGCGCCCCACAGCAACTCAGGATGCGGCCGGCTGGCCGGGCGCGGCAGCACTCGGACGCCGGCGAACTTAAAATACATACCGTCGAAGCTGAACCGCTCTCCGGTCCATGCGCGGCGCAAGATCTCGATTGTTTCCAGCGTGCGGCCAAGGCGCTCGGCACGCGGTACGCCGAAGCCCGCGAACTCCTCCGCGCGGTAGCCGAGTCCGATGCCCAGGCGCAGCCGCCCGTTGGAGATCACGTCAACCACCGCCGTATCCTCGGCCAGCCTGAGCGGATGCTGCATCGGTGCGAGCAGCACGAACGTACCGATGGCGATCCGCCGCGTGCGCGCGGCAATTGCCGCCGCCGCCGGCATCATCGCAGGCAGGTAGCCATCATCAGTGAAATGATGTTCGGTCAGCCAGATCGAATCGAAGCCGAGCGCCTCGGCCATCTCGACCTGTCCAAGCATTTCGCGGTACAGCTCCGGCGCCGAGATCGACGAGCCAGGCGGATTGCGGAAATCGAGCTGGTATCCGACTTTTACTTTGCGCATGTCCTTATCCTAGCCAGTTTCTGAAGTTCCTCCCGCTATCTGGCCGCAGTTGCGCGTCAGCGGGTTCCGAGCTAATCGGGGATCGTTCGTCGGCGTGAGGCGATTGTGTTTTGAGTCTGGTGTTTCCGCGACCGCGGATCGAATTTCGGTCACACTCCATGGTTTAGAAGATTAAGCAACCCGGCACTAATCAAAGCAAATCGCCTTCTCAGCTCATCACCGAGAGAATCGCAGAGTTGGGCGACTGGCGTGGCGAGATGCTTGCCCGCGTCCGCAAACTCATCAAAGAGGCAGACCCTAAGATAACGGAAGAATGGAAGTGGAGGGGAGTTCCAGTCTGGTCTGACGGCGGGATCGTCTGCACCGGCGAGTCCTACAAGACTATCGTAAAGCTCACGTTCCTGAAGGGCGCTTCCATCAAAGACCCGGAGGGCATCTTCAATTCCAGCCTGGATGGGAACGCAAGGCGCGCAATCGATCTGCATGAAGGCGACAAGATCAATGAATCTGCCTTCAAGGAGATAATCCGCGCCGCGGTGAAGCTGAACTCCAAGGGAAAGAAATAGCGGCGGTCCGGCTATGGCGCATCGCAGTTCAAATCAATCAACCGCGCACCAAAGGCGAAGCGAGACTCGGCGGCGGAGTCGTCCGCGTCGCTTGGCCTAGCATCAGGCGGATGGCCGCGATGAACGGCTAGCCTCCTGAAAGTCTATCCAGCCCGCGGATTGCCCTCTCGCCCCGCGACGACGAGCGTTGCCGCGCGCGGCCTGTTCGTGGCATTACAAAACTCATGGCGGAGCAGACTTCAGAAGCGATGAGTGCATCAGGCGAATCGAAAACCGATCCCGCGCGCCGCATCCAGTTCGTGTTAACGGACGAGCAGGAGCAATTCCGCGCGGCCATCCGGCGATTTCTTAAAGATAAATCGCCCACGACTGAGGTTCGGCGTCTGATGGCCACCACCTTGGGTTACGCGCCCGAGGTGTGGCGGGAGATGAGCCAGAAGCTCGCGCTGCCGGGAATCCACATACCGGAACAATACGGCGGCGCGGGATTCGGCATGGTCGAGCTTTGCATCGTTACCGAGGAGTTCGGCCGCGCATTACTTTGCGCGCCCTATTTCTCCACCGCGGTGCTCGCAGCCAACGCGATCCTGAACGCGGGTACCGAAGCGCAAAAGTCGAGCTTGCTGCCGGACCTTGCAAGCGGCGCGCGGCTCGCAACCCTGGCGCTCACAGAACTGAATGGCCGCTGGGATCCATTCGCGATCGAGCTCGTCGCTACCCCCGCGGAGGACGGCTACCTGCTCAGTGGAACCAAGAGTTACGTGGTGGACGGCCACGTGGCGGACCTGCTGGTCGTCGCCGCCCGTCTGCCCAAGACAGCAGGCGGCGCGGGCTTGGCGCTCTTCACAGTCGGCGCGGATTCAGGCGGGGTTGAACGACGCCTTTTGGAATCGATGGATCCGACGCGCAAGATCGCACGGATCGATTTTCATCGCGCGCATGCGCAGCTACTCGGCACCCTGGACGATGGCGCAAAGGCTATAGTCCGGACGCTTGATCAGGCGGCGATTGCACTCGCCAACGAAATGGTGGGCGGCGCGCAGGCATTGCTCGACTCCGCGGTGGATTACGCGAAACTGAGGGTTCAGTTCGGACGAACAATCGGATCGTTTCAGGCCATCAAGCACAAGTGCGCCGACATGCTGCTGGACGTGGAACTGACCAAGTCAGCCGCGTATTACGCTGCTCAGGCCGCCGCGGTGGAAGATCCGCAGTGGCCCGCGCTGGCCAGTCTGGCCAAAGCCGCGGCGTCGGAAACATACCTGCGCGCCGCAATCGAATGCATTCAGATTCACGGCGGTATCGGCTTCACCTGGGACAACGACACCCATCTCTGGTTCAAGCGCGCCAAAAGCTCCGAGGTGTTTCTCGGCCAGCCGGAATATCATCGGGAACTCCTGATGAAGCGTTGGGGAGTTTGAGTGATGAGCAAGGTCAGCGAATCCGAGGTGCGAGCCGAAGTCCGGGCGTGGCTCGCGGCCCACTGGGATCCGGAAATGTCCCTGGTAACGTGGCGTAACTTGCTCGCCGATTCAGGCTGGGGGATGCCGCAATGGCCTGAGGGATCTTACGGGCGCGGTCTTCCAGTTAGTTACGCGCGTGCGGTAGAGGAGGAATTTGCCGCTATCGGCGCCGTGGGAGTTGCGAGATCGGGGGTGCGACTGCTGGCGGCGGCGACGCTGCTCGAGCACGGATCGGATCTGCACAAAAAGAAGTTCCTGCGCCGGATTCTCACCGGCGAAGACACCTGGTGCCAGTTCTTCAGTGAGCCGGGCAGCGGCTCCGACTTGGCCGGCGCAACCACCCGCGCGGATTTGAAGGGAGATTTTTGGATCGTCAACGGCCAGAAGGTATGGACCACGAGTGCGCATCATGCCAACCACGGACTGTTACTCGCCCGCACCGATTGGGATGCGCCCAAGCATGAGGGGCTTTCGTATTTCGTGATCGACGTCAAGCAGCCCGGGGTTGAGGTGCAGCCGCTCAGGCAGATGAATGGCCACGCGTCGTTTAACCAGGTGTTCTTCACCGACGCGAAGGTCCCGCAAGAAAACCTGATCGGGCGCGTCGGCGAGGGATGGAAGGTCGCGATGACGACGCTTGCGCATGAGCGCCGCGGCGCCGATGGGCTCGCGCCGCCGCCAAAGCGCGGGACGCGGCTCGGACGGATGCACGCCGAAGAACGCGCCGAAACCGAAAAGGCGAATCAGCCCTACACATGGTATCCGCAGCGCGCCGGCCGCGTGGACCTGATCATCGATCGCGCCCAGGAGACAGGCGCGAACAAGGATCCGTACGTGCGCCAGGAGATCGCCAAGCTGATGATCCTGGCCAAGTCCGCCGAGTGGACTGCCCGCCGGGCGCGCGCCGCTCAGCAACAGGGACGCCCGCAAGGCCCGGAAGGCTCGCTGGGAAAGCTTGCAGCCAGCCACGTCGCGCGGGCCTGTTCCCGGGTTCATACGCTGATTACCGGCACGGAGGCGATGCTGACCGGCGGCCAGAGCCCGCGCGATGGAATCATCGCCGAGATTCTTGTCTCGGTGCCCGCGGTTTCGATCGCCGGAGGCACCGACGAGATTCAGCGCAACATCATCGCGGAGCGCGTGCTTGGTCTACCGAAGGAACCACGCTTCGACACCGGCCCGTTCCGGAACGTGCGAAAGAACTAGCTTGGAATTTCCGGGTTAGGAGCGTACCCAAGGCCCAGCGCCGTTAGCATCGGGCGCGCTTCAGGAGGATGTGACCATGGCCGCCGCGGTATCCAGCAATCCATCGCAGATCATCCGCGTCATCGAACGCGAATGGGAGCCGATGTCAGCCACGATCAAGCTGAAGAGCCTGTGGTCTGAAGCCGCGTCAAAAAGACGCGCGCAACTGACCCGCTTCGAACCGGGCGCGATATTGCCGATGCATCGCCACGCCGGCGACGAGTTGCTCTATGTTATCGAAGGATCGATTTCCGACGAATCAGGGACCACGGCCGCGGGCAGCGTGAGTTATCGGCCAAACGGATGCGTGCATTCGGTCACCAGCAAGACGGGAGCGACCGTGTTCGCGATCATAACCGGCGGCATCGAACCCGCCAGCGCTATCGGCGACGCGCCGCGCTCGCAAAATTTCGTGCTAAGCGACCTCGTGTGGGCGGACGCGATGCCTGGTGTGCGCCAGAAAGCGATTTGGCGTGACAAGGAAACCAAACGTCGCGCTGTGCTGGTCCGCTTCGAACCGGACGCGAAGCTTCCCGCGCATCGCCACGCCGGCGACGAGCTGATCTTTGTCATCGAGGGATCGATTTCAGATGAATCGGGCGACGTGATGACCGGGGACATGAACTTCAGGCCCAACGGATGCGTCCACACCGTCACAACGCGCAGTGGCGCGACAGTGCTGGCGCTAGTGACGGGCGGCATCGAAATGCTGACCTGAGATTTTGCCGAAGGGCGAGCGGGAAATCCTCGCGCGCGTCCTAACACCTTTTGCTCGTTCCGCGGTAAGGTCGCGGCACGCCCGTCGAACCGAGAAGGAGAAGATCTGTGCATACAGGTTATGGATTGCTCTTTCAGAATCCCGGCAATCAATTTCGTGATCATGATGCGTGGCGCCATGAAGTGCGGCTGGCCGAGATGGCGGAGCCGATGGGCTTCGAATCCATCTGGTGCGTCGAGCATCATTTCGACGACTACACGATGTGCCCTGACGTGTTGCAGTTCCTGACTTACATGGCGGGCCGGACCAGGACCGCGCGGCTCGGCTCCGCCGTCGTGGTTTTGCCGTGGCACGATCCGATTCGCGTCGCCGAGCAGATCTCGGTGCTCGATAACCTGTCAGGCGGGCGGATGATCCTGGGGCTCGGCCGCGGCCTTGCGCGAATCGAGTACGACGGATTCCGCGTCGATCAAAACGAAGCGCGCGGCTTATTCGTCGAGTATGCGGAGTTGCTGATCGACGCGCTCGAAAAAGGCTACATGGAAGGCGGCCGCTTCACCAAGCAACCGCGGCGTGAGATTCGCCCCTATCCGTTCAAATCGTTCAAGGGTCGAACCTATGCGGCCGCGGTATCGCCTGAATCGATGCCGATCATGGCGAAGCTGGGGATCGGCCTGATGGTCATTCCGCAAAAGCCGTGGGAGGCGGTCAAAGAGGACTTCCGGGTTTACCACAACTCGTGGCGTGAGCATCATGGCGGAACCCCCGCGCCCAAGCCAATCAGTGGCGGGTTCGTTTTCGTAGATGAAAACAAGGACCGCGCGGAGGAACAGGCGCACAAGTGGCTGGCCGTCAACTACAAGTCGGTAATCAAGCACTACGAGATGACCTCGGAGAAATTCGGCCGGCATCGCGGCTATGAATCCTACAGCGCGATCACGAAGTTCATCGGCAAGCACGGAATCGACGGCGCCGCCGCCGGATTCGTCAATCTGATGCCGTGGGGCACGCCCGGCATGGTAATCGAGAAGCTCGCGATGATCCGCGATACGATCGACGCCAACGCATTCCTGCTCAATTTCAGTTACGGCGGCATGCCGTACGATGAAGCCGAGCGCAACATGAAATGCTTCGTAAAGCACGTGCTCCCGGAAGTGAAGAACTGGAAGACCGAGCCGCTGCACGAGTCCGCGACGTTGCCGCTGCCCGCGGCGGCAGGCTGAGCGTGAGCGTCGATACATGAAGCGAAAGCATTGATGGCTCAGGCGGCTCGCAAATTGCCCGCGACCGGCGCCGATGCTCACGATCGTGCGCATCGCAGACTGGTCCCTTGCTTCGACGATTTGTATCGTACGGCGCTCGAGCTGATGCCGTTTAAGCGCGATGATCGCTTCGAGGTGCTCGATCTCGGCGCCGGCACAGGGCTTCTGTCCGCGATGATCGCGCAGGCGTTTCCGAAGGCTCAGCTCACACTATTCGACCTCACGCCCGAGATGCTGACGATTGCGCGGCAGCGGTTGAAGCCGCTCGGCAAACGCGTGCGATTCGCGACCGCCGATTTCGCCGCCGCCGCGAAACCCAAATCCTACGACGCGGTGGTGTCGGCTCTGGCGATTTATCATCTGCCCGACAGCGGCAAGCGTCATCTGTTCGCCGACATTCTGAAGTATCTCACGCCTGGCGGCGTCTTCATCAACGCCGATCAGGTCGCGGGTGAGACTGCGGCGATCGATCAGCGCTCGCGCCGGATGTGGATGTCACGCGCGCGGGAACTCAGGATAGCCGAGCGCGATCTCAACATGGCGCTCGAGCGGATGAAGCAGGACCTCCCGGCGACGGTAGGCCAGCAGCTCGGGTGGCTGCGCGAGTGCGGATTTATCGAGGTCGCTTGCACTTATCGCAATCTGATCTTCGCGGTGCTGTCGGGCATGAAACCGCAGGCGCGCGAGATGTTGGAAGCTTGAGCGTCCGGACTTACTCCGGCGATCGCGGCAAACAGGAGCGCACATGGAATATCGGCCATTCGGAAAAACCGGGATTCAGATTTCCGCAATCGGTTTCGGATGCTGGGAGATCGGCGGAGGCTACGGCAGTATCGAAGAAACCGATTTCATCAAGGCGGTTAATCGTGCCCTCGACGCCGGAATCAACTGTTTCGATACCGCGGAGGCTTACGGCTTCGGCGCGTCGGAGAAGTCTCTGGCAAAGGCTCTGGGAGCGCGCCGGAAAGACGCGGTAATCACGACAAAGTTCGGCATCGGCTACCGGGAAGCGCCCAATTTTCGCGACAGCAGCGCCAAACGGGTGACGGCGTCAATTGAAAAAAGCCTTACGAATCTGAATACCGACTACGTTGACGTGTACCTGGTGCATTGGCCCGACGTGAATACGCCCTTCGACGAAACGATGCATGCGCTGGACGATTTGGTGAGGCAGGGCAAAGTCCGTGCGGCCGGAGTATCGAATTTCCGCCTGAGCCAACTCGAGGCCAGCATGAACGCGCGGCGCATCGACGTTGCGCAGTATTGCTGGAACATGCTGGACCGCAGAATGCGGCATGGCGTGTTGCCCTACTGCGCCGACAACGGCATCGGCGTAATGGCGTATGGCTCACTGGCGTACGGAATGCTGACCGGGACGTTCAACGAGGAAATGAACTTCGGCTCGAATGACTGGCGCGCCAAGGCGGGCCGGCTGGGTGGAAATATCACGCTGATGGAGCATCTGTTCGCGCCGAATGACTATCTGAGGAATCTGCGCGCGGTTGAAGAGCTCAAGCCGATGGCGCGGCGCTACGGCAAGACGCTCCCGCAATTTGCGCTGCGCTGGACGCTTTCGAATCCGGTTGTCAGCACGGCGCTGGTTGGATGCCGCGATGAAAAGGAAGTGAACGACAACCTCGGCGCGATTGGATGGTCGATATCCGGCGCCGACATGAAAGAGATCGACACAATTTTTGCGAAACACGGCGCGAATATCTCCCCGAAAGATTGGATCGAAAAGGACGGGTTGGAGTGAGCACCACCGATTTGAGCCGGGAGTGATTCGCGCGGCGCTCGAGTCTTAAGAACTATCGGAGGCATCGAAGAGTCATGGCAAAGCAGACCGTCGTCGATTCCGATGGCCACATCCTGGAACCGCCGGATTTGTGGGAGCAGTATCTCGAACCAAAATATCGCGACCGCGCGATTCGGCTTCGTCACGACAAGCGCGGATGGGAGTACTTTGAGATTGCGGGCGAGATGTCGCGCACGCTGCGGGGTGGTGCGTTGGGCGCGCTCGGGGGAGCGTACCAGGACGCGCGCGAGCTGCTGACGCCGGGCAAGCTAACCTACTGGGAAGTTGCACAGCGCACCCCGGGAGCGATCGATCCTGACGCGCGGGTGCGTGAGATGGACGCCGAGGGAATCGACGCGGCGATTCTGTATCCGACGATCGGAATCATCTGGGAAGGCGATTGCGCCGACGCTGAACTGTCGGCTGCCTACGCTCGCGCGTATAACAACTACCTGTTCGACTTCTGCTCGAAGCATCCGGGGCGTTTGATTCCGATCGCGCACATCAATTTGCTGGATGTGGACATGGCGGTTGCGGAAGTGCGGCGGGTCAAGGGCAAGGCCAAGGGAATTTTCACGACGCCGGTGCCGCGCAACGGCCGCCCCGTTGGCCATCGTTACTACGATCCATTCTGGGCCGCGTGTGAGGCCGCGCGGCTGCCGGTCGCGACCCACGTACAGGTCCGTCCTGACTTTCTGGGCGCCGGCATGTATGCGGCCCAAGGCGGCGAGCCGTCCGCGGAGAAGAGCACGATCTGGTTTCTCTTCATGCAACTGACGGAGGATTCGCGCTTGGGCATGAACTGCGTCTTCCAGGGCGGCGTGTTTGAGAGATTTCCGAATCTCCGTTACGTGGTGCTGGAGATAGGATGCGGATGGCTGCCGTCATGGATCGAGCGCGCAGACGGCAAGTACGATATGTTCGGCTTCACCACCGGGATGAAGCACAAGCCGAGCGAACTACTGATGCGGAACTGCTGGGTATCGGCGGAACCCGACGAAGCATGCATCCCCGAGATGTCTGGTGTGATTGGCGCCAAGAGGATTTTGTGGGCGACCGACTACCCGCATATCGACGCGTACAAGAACCCGGTAAAGGAATTGCGCGAGCATATCGCACGGATGGCGCCGGAAGATCAGGAATGGATCCTCGGCAAATCAGCGGTAGAACTTTACCGCCTCTAGCAAAAACCCGTCAGGCTTGGATTGTCGCAATGTGCGCTACTTAAGTGCCTTGAGTGAAAGCGCGCGTTCCGGAACTCGCTCGGAATCGGTTCGTGGGCCAAGGATCCGGCTGAGTTCCTCGGAGCCGACCGTTTCCTCATGCAGCAGCGCGTCGACGAGCCGATCCAACCGCTCCCGGTTATCGCTCAAGCAGCGGCGGACCCCCTGGTGCGCTTCTTCGATCAAGCCCAGGACTTCCTGATCGATGCGCGCAGCAGTCGCCTCGCTGTAGTCACGCCCCTGGGACATTTCGAATCCGAGGAAAGGGTGCTGCTCATCCCCTTTAAACGCCACTAGACCCAGTTTGCTCATCCCCCAACGGGTTACCATCCGGCGCGCGAGGCGCGTCGCCTCGACGAGATCATTCTCTGCGCCAGTGGTTATCTCACCAAAAACAATCTCCTCCGCGGTGCGACCGCCGAGCATCACGTCAAGTCGAGCCTTCAGATAGGAGAGGCTTAGGTTGTGTCGTTCCTGACTCGGAAGCTGCTCAGTCAGACCCAGGGCCTGGCCGTGCGGGACGATTGTGACCTTGTGGACGGGATCTGCCGCTGGCGTCAGCCAGGCGACCACCGCATGGCCGGACTCGTGGTAGGCGATAAGGCGGCGCTCGGCGGCGTCCATCAGTTGTGGCTGCGCGGCGCCCAGCCGGATTTGGTCCTGCGCTTCTTCGAAATCCGCCATCGTTATTACTTCGTGATTGTGGCGCGCGGCGGTGAGAGCCGCTTCGTTGCATAGATTGGCGAGGTCGGCGCCGCTCATCCCGATCGTGCGGCTCGCAAGAATTTGAAAATCGACCTTCTCGCCGAGTCGCAGTTTTCTGGTGTGGATATGCAAGATGCCCTCGCGGCCTTTGCGGTCGGGAAGCCCTACCACCACTTGGCGATCGAAGCGTCCCGGGCGCAATAGCGCGGGATCGAGCACGTCAGGGCGATTGGTCGACGCCAGGATGATGACCCCGAATCGCTCGTCGAAACCGTCCAGTTCTCCCAATAGCTGATTCAGCGTTTGCTCGCGCTCGTCGTTCACCGTTCCCACACCCGCTCCACGCCGGCGTCCCACGGCGTCGAGCTCGTCGATGAAGACGATGGCTGGAGCAGCTTCCCTGGCTTGTCGAAAGAGGTCGCGCACGCGGCTCGCTCCGACCCCAACGAACATCTGGACGAACTCGGAGGCGTTGAGGCTGAAGAACGGCACCCCGGCTTCACCGGCTACCGCCCTCGCCAGGAGCGTTTTGCCGGTTCCCGGAGGGCCGACGAGAAGAACCCCTTTCGGTATGCGCGCGCCCAGCTTGTGATACCGCTTGGGTTGCTTGAGGAAATCGACCTCCTCGCGCAACTCCATTTTGGCCTCGTCAGCGCCTGCGACATCGTTGAATGTGATCTCGGGCCGATCGCTCGAATAACGCCGAGCCTTCATGCGCCCGATGCTGAACATGCCGGAACCGGCCGCTCCTGTGGCTCTTGCGCTCATCCACCAGAATAACCCGACGAGCAGCAGTATGGGGGCCCATTCTATGAGCGCATCCAGGAGCCAGGGGGTCGTCGTCGGCGACACATCAACCACGACGTGATGCGACTCGAGAAGCGACATCAGACCGGGATCGCCTACGGTTGCCGGAAAGGTTGTTTGGAACTCAGTGTAGCGATGAGGGGTCGCCGCATGCTCCTCAGGCTTAGGGGCAGGAGACGTGCGTGACTCCGGAGTCTGCTCAGTCGGCGGCTTGCTGGTAGTCGCTTGCTTCGACGCATTCGCCGGCTCTGGCTCGGGCCACAGAAAAGGTCGCGCGAAGACGCCCGTGAGGGATGCGCCCACGATGTGTACGCTGGGGATGTTGTCGGCACGCACCTGGGCCAAAAACGTCGAGTACGGAATGCTGACCTCGGGATGGGAACGCGGCCAGAACAGTATGAGATCCCAGATTAAAAAAGCGACAAAGATCGGCCCCCAGAACCCAGGCCTCCGCAGCGGCGACTGTTGCCGCCCGGGTACCTGGCTTTGTGGTGTCTGTTCTCGAGAAGGCATTTCTACGTTTACTCGCTTCGCTAACTCTTACTCGACAGTTTTGGACATGCAATGCCACATGTGAGAGCGCCGCTGCGGAAATCCCTCACTGAAGCGGCCAGATATTTTTTCTGGTCCTGTTCGTGATGCTGGTGAATGTCGTGATGCGGCGCAACGCGCTCGAATCGCTGTTGTTCGCGGTCACCCTCGCGGTCGAACTTACTCCGGAGTTACTACAGATGATCACATCCGTGACGCTCGCGGCCGGCGCGGCCGGCGCACCTCAACCAGCGATCGTTATACGCGGATCCCGCCCGCCACTCGCTCCGCGATTTTCCGGGGCTTGCGGCTTACAAC
Organism: Binataceae bacterium (SeqCode); assembly: GCA_050736695.1. Taxonomy (GTDB): domain Bacteria; phylum Desulfobacterota; class Binatia; order Binatales; family Binataceae; genus JBARDN01. The sequence continues at coordinate 19,114 of JBOHWH010000023.1, forward strand.
CGGCTGTCGGCTCCGCGCACAAATTCGAAGCGCGGGTCGTGTTTGGCCGCGAGCTCACGAACGACCCCATTTAAGCTGTCCGCTACGCTCGCGAGAGTTCCCGCGCACGACGGAACGCCTTGCGTGGGAGATAGATGTTTGTGCACAGAGCCAACCCCGCCATAGATCAGCATTGTTCCCCGCCGATCAGCGATCAGAACCAGACCGCATGCGGTGCAGCCCTTCATTTGACCGGGCACGTTGCTGCCGCGCGGTTTCCATTGCGCCAAGGATATCATCGAATGATCTTTTCTTTGCGGCATTGGACTTCTCCTGTAAGAACACTCACCCGATAAAAGGCACTCAGATCCTGCGAGAATACTCAGACATTGGGGTCCAAGCCCCATTTGATCTTGTTGGCGTTTACCTGCTCGAGCGTCGGACGCTCCTTGTCTTCGAAGACCTTGACCCTGAATTGATCCGGCAATTCCGCACTTTTGCGATTCAACTCGATATCGTCCTTGAAAATGCCGGGAACCGCGGGTTCCTCATAGATAGCCTGCCACGGGCATTCCGGTTCACATGCACCGCAATCGATGCATTCGTCAGGATTGATATAAAGCTGGTTGGGAAAATGCGCCTTGTCGTCCGCTACGTATTCGTAAATGCAATCTACCGGGCAGACGCTGACGCAGCCAGTGTCCAGACAGTCGATACAAAGTCGAGTGATTACCCAAGGCATAGCCAGATGCCTCCACAGCGATAGGCCGATGATGGGAACAAAATGTAAGAGTGGGCGCGCAGTTTGTTATCGCGCGTCATGAGCAGGTTCGATCGGCAACCCCGCGTGTTTCCACGCCTTAAAGCCGCCGCGCAGTGGAAAGACCTCAGGAAAGCCACGCTCCTTTAATTCACGCGCCACACGGGCGCTGGTCTTTTCACCGCTTCAACTGCAGTAAGTGATCAGCGTGCGATTGTGCGGCAAGAGCTTTATATGTTTGTCAAGCTCCTTTAGCGGTACGTGGATGGCGCCGGGTACCTGGCTGGGATCTCTCGCTTGTGAAGTCGCGCTTCGAGCGTCGATAAACACCAGTTCCTTGCGGCGACGCTTTGCGTCTTCGATCGGGATACGACTGATTTGATTTCTTTTCTGAACCATTGTACCCGGAACTTCCTCTTTGGCTCTCCAAACAAGCGACAGATAGGCCATCCCGAACCCAGCGTCAAGTCGGGCCGCGGCTGACGATCTTTTCGGGCTCGTCTGGGTGTCGCGCTTGATCCAGAATACTAAGAGAGATTGCCAGCGCGCGATGAGGAGACCGAAGTGAATTTTGGTGAAAAGTTCGAACGCGGACTGCGCCTCATGTTGGGTTCGATCGCAGAGGCCCAGTCTGGAAGATCTGGAACAATCACGCCACCGCTCAATCGCGAAGCAATGCAAGCGGAGTTGGGCGAACTCTCCAAGCTGCGGGGACGGCCCGCCTTTTACCCGTACCTTGGGTCGGGCCTCGGGCGCGGCGCTCGGTCTATGCTCAGCGACGGGCGCTGGGTACTCGACTTCGCGTTGGGCGTTGGCGTCCATTTCTTTGGCCACGGAAATCTCGATCTGATCGAAACCGCGCTGCGCGCCGCCGCGCTCGACCTCGTGATGCAAGGCAATCTGATTTTCAATCGAGAATATGGCGCGCTGATGAAGACCCTGCTCGCGCATGCACCCGGCGGGATAGACAGGTGCTGGCTCTCATTGTCGGGCGCCGATGCGAATGAGAATGCGCTGAAGCTGGTTCGTCAAAAGCGCGATGGGCGCGCAGGAGTGATCGCGCTTCACGGATGTTTTCACGGGCGTACCAGCGTCATGGCGGAGATTACAGACAGGCCCGACTACCGAATCGGGCAGCCGCGCACTGTCCCCGTGCATTACCTCCCTTTCTACGATCGGAGCAATCCAGAGTCCGCGACTTCGGCCTTGCGAGCGCTCAGGGAAATTATAAGTCGCGATGGCGATCGGATCGCGACAATAGTGGTTGAACTGGTTCAGGGCGAAGCGGGCTTCGTGACCGCGCCGCGCGACTTTTTCGTCCCGCTATTCGAGGAATGCAAGGGTGCCGGAATAGCGATCTGGGTGGACGAGATCCAGACCTTCGGACGCACCGGCGAACTCTTCGCGACGAGTAGGTTGAACCTGGCGGAGTACGTCGACGTGATTACGGTTGGGAAGATTCTACAAGGCAGCGCAATGCTGCATCGGCACGAACTCACACCTGATCCAGGTCTGATCTCGGGGACGTTTTCGGGCGCAGCGGTGGCGATGGCGGTAGGGCGCCGGCTTATCGAAAAGCTGACCGGCGAAGGCTTTTTGGGGCCGCGGGGCCGAGTGGCCGAGTTGGAGCGGCTCACGCGAGAACATCTGGAACACCTGGCGCGCAAACATCCGGCGATGATCTCGCACGTAGACGGGGTTGGTGCGATGATCGCGTTTCGCTTGGGCAACGGTTCACTCGAGCAAACACGGGCGTTCATCAGGCGCTGTTTCGACCAGGGATTGGTGCTCTATTACGGAGGCCATCAGCCTGCCTGCATCCGCCTTTTCCTGCCTGCCGGCTGCCTGGTAGCGGACGAACTCGCACAAGCTTTCGAGATTATCGACCGATGCCTCGAGTCGGCTTGAACGTGAATACCTCAATGGAAGCGATCAACCCGGCTGTCGTGGAGTTGTGCAAAAGCCTGATCGCCATACCGAGCGTGACCACCGCGGGTACACGCCGCATCGCCGAGTTCTGCGCCAGCGAGATCCTCGCGCCACGCGGAATTGAGGCCCGGCTTATCCCCTCGCCAGTGGAAGGGCCGGAGCAAGTCAATTTGGTGGCTTTTGTAAAGGGAGCCGATCGCGCCGTTGCGCCGCTGCTACTCACCACGCATCTCGACACTGTCCCGCCGGGCAATACCGCGCTGTGGACCAAATGCGGAGGAGACCCATTCGAGGCCTCGATAGATGGCGACCGTATTTTCGGTCTCGGATCGGCCGATACCAAGCTGGATTTTGTCGCGAAAGCGTTTGCGCTTGCTGAATGTGGCCAGCCGCTACGAGACGTCTGGCTGGTCGGAAGCTTCGGCGAGGAGCACGGCCTGGCCGGCGCGAAGGAACTCGTCGCGAGCGCTTTACTGCCGAGAAATGCGATTGCGATGGTTGGTGAGCCGTCTCGGCTGAAGGTGATCACTGCGCATAAGGGGCTGATGGTGTTTGAAGTGGCGATCCATTTCCGCCCGGAACCTGCCGACCGCCACTTGGATAGCCGCAGGCTGATATTCAGCGGAAAAGCGGCGCACTCGAGTACGCCAGCGCTGGGTGAGAACGCGATCGCAAAAGCGCTCGCAGCGATCGCAACCCAGTCGCAGTTTCAACTGGTTTCGATAGATGGCGGTGATGCGGTCAACAAAGTTCCCGCATGGTGCGAAGTCGTGGTCGCAGCCGATACCGCTCAGGCTTTTGCCGCCTCGCGATCAGAAGATACGGGACCCGTTCGCCATGTTATCCCTGCGGTCGCGGTACAAACGCTAGCTGGATTTGCTGATTCACTAAACGAATTCGCCAACGCCGCCAGTCCGATCGACGCCGACTATTCTGCTCCAACGTTAACCTCAAATCTCGGCTTAGTCCGCACTTCCAGCGACGTTATCGTGCTTGAGTTTGAGCTGCGGTCCCCACCTTCGCTGGATGTTAATGTGGTACGCGACGGTGTCCACGCGATCGTTGAGCGGTTAGCGGATGGAGCCCCCGAGCTGAATTTGACCCTGGTCGTAAAACGCACAAATCCGGGGTTTCGAAGCCCTGCCGGCAGTGAGGCAGTGGAGCTCGCGCTGGCGGCTTTGGCGCGTGCGCAGCTTCCGCTGGAGACAAATGTCAAATCCGGATGTACGGAAGCTGGAGTCTATGCGGCTGCGGGTCTCGGCCCGATTGTGTTTGGACCCGGACCTTCGACCGGGGTGATTCACGCTCCCAATGAATACAACTTCCTGTCGGAAGTTGCGGCTGCGATCCGCTTCTACCGCGCACTACTGGACTGAAGGCACAAGCCGACTTCTCGAACGATCGATAGCCTGTATGGAGGTTACGCACCTGTATGGCATCGGCGCGTCGTCAAATTTTGTCCGCGAACGATTTGAGCGATCGATCAAGCGCGGCGGCAAGCGCCATCGAGTCGGTAGACAGGTTAATCGAATCAAGTTCGCGCGCCCGATAGAGAATCTGGCGGTGACCCCGCTGGTCCGCTTGCCGTAGGATGCTGGGTCTCTGGTGCCACCCGAGGTCGCCATGCGGATGGCCCGGCACATGGCGCAGTTGGACCTGAACTACACGAAGAGTCCGATTTGCCATCAGCCTGCGACGGCAAGCGCCTTTCACAATTATATCGGGCGGATTTTTTCAAGCTGTCGGTTGGCGATGGGCAGCGCCTTCGCTACTCGTCCTTCAGGAAAATCGATTCTTCCGGCGTGGATTGCCGCCCCAGAGCCTGGTTTCGACCGGGAAATCTTCCAAATCGCCGGATGATTTCCAGATGCTGCTCTGCAAACTCCACGATTTCAGATTCGTCTGAGACCTCGTCGGCCAGCGCACGCGTAAGCCGCACCGATTCCAATTGATCCTCCAGATTTTCGCTATGCTGGAGCGGCAGGTATAAAAACATTCGCATCATCGGCGACAGTTCGTGGTCAAATCCAGACGCGACGGCATGGAGGCTTAATTCACGCGCCTTCGCGTCAGTGGCGAACGCTCGTGCCGTGCCGCGGAACATGTTGCGTGGGAATTGGTCGAGTAGTAAAACCAGCGCCAAACAGCTTCGCGGTTCGTTGCGCCAGTCCTCGAGATGCTCGCGCACCGCATGTTCGTAGCTGGAAAGGAACCGTTCCCTACACAGCTTGTCGAATTCAGGGCTCGGGACAAACCAGAGCGATCGAATCGCGCCTGCGTTGGAGCCCGCCTTCTCCGCGAACCAAAATTGAAGGACGCTTTCCGCGCGTGATGGCGGATTTTGACTGGTTTTCGGAAGCTCACCCACAGTGCCCTCTCGTTTCACCTTCGACAGCGTGCCATTAGGTCAAGTTTGCCGCGCCAGGCCAGGCGGTGGCCGGCCGGGTGCTTGGCGCAAGACTTTCGAACCTCCCTGCCATCACGTCGAATTTCGCGCAACGCATCTTTCCCTATGAGGCCGACTATCCTCGAAACTCTTCCAGCAGCGCCTTGGCGTCGTTCAGGTCCGCAGTGCCGAAGCCCTCGGTGAACCAGTTGTAGATTTCCAACAGCATCGCGCGCGCTTCGTCGCGCTCACCCTGCTTCGCTAGCAGGCGCGCGAGACTGGTTGTCGCGCGCAGCTCCCAGGACTTTGCGTGCTGCTTGCACGCGACCTCGATTCCTGTGCGAAAGGATTCCTCCGCCTGCGCGGCATTTGCCGCATCCTGGGCCAGCGACAATTCGCCCTTCAGCCGATGCAGCTCCGCCTCGTAGTAATGCTGGCCGGTCCGTTCGATGAACTTGAATGACTCGTCGATCATGCAAAGAGCCTCATCGAACCGCCTCATTTTTCCGAGTGCGGTGGCGATAAAGGCGACACCACGGTCGCTAATGTACTCGGAGCCGGCGGATTTTAACTCCGACATATGGTCTCTCATTCGCGCGATGCCGCCATCGAGATCGCCTGCCATCGCATCCGCCCACCCGAGATAAATTTCGCTGAGCGCGCGACCCGAGAAGTAGCCCGATTCGGTCGCTATTACCCGTCTCGCTTCTGCCCTCGCTCTCATCTGCTCAGGTTCACGGCGGAGCTCGCAGATGTAGCTGGCGAATCCGTGTACGTCTGCAAGGATCGTCTTGGTCCCGGACTCTGCGATGGCGGTCGCGATTCGCATTTGCCCCTGCGCACGATCCGGGTACCCGAGGAACCACAGGTTCCATCCCGACAGGATGCGGTTGTTTTGTTGAGTCCCCATAAGCTTGATTAGTGCTTGGGTCTGGGCCATTTGCCCGCACCGCTGTGCCAGATTCGTTGCCGGTTTGGTTATGGTTTCCAGCAGCGTCCACGCCCGCTCGAAGGCTTGGGCGGCGAGTTCAAAGTCGCCCGAGACCATCCTGGCGTACGCCAACCAGTTGGCTGATTCTGCAAGACGTCCGACGCTGTCGTGTTCCTCGGCCCGTGCCACCAACTCGACCGCGATCGCTTCCGCTTTGCGCACGTCGGGACGGAATTGTTGAACGAAGAAAATCTCGAAAAGTGCCGCCCAGGACCTTTCCCAGTTGATGTCCGGTCGTTGGCAAAGCTCCATTGCGCGCGCCGCCGACTGCTCGACTTCCAACGAGCCGAAGCCCTTGCTGTCACCTAATGCCCCGCTGGCTGCGATCCTGAGGTCCAATTCCAGTTCGGCGCGCCTGTCGTCATCGGGTAGCTTTTGTAGCTGTTCTAGCCCGCTCTCGAACTGCGCGAGCGCTTCGGAGTTGGACCCGAGGTCCGCGAACTGACTCACCGCGCGCAAGCAATATTCCGCCGCCTTACCTGGATTGCCGCCGCGCGCGAAGTGGTGCGCCAGGTCGGCGACATGGTCGCGGAGATTGTCGGAGTAAGTTGACTCCAACGCGGTGCCGATTCGTTCGTGCAGCGGCCGCCGGCGTTCGTTCAGCACCGAGTTGTACGCGACATCATGGGTCAGCGCGTGCTTGAACGTGTACTCAATGTCACCCACTGCCGGCTGCTCATATATAAACTCGCCGAGCTGGAGTTCGGAAAGCATGGATTCCAACTCCGTTTCTCCCTCGGCCGCATCCTGGCGAGAGAGGGCAGGCGGCGCTGTGCCGCGAAGGGAAGAGCGCTGCCACACCGTACGGACCAGACCGAGTTTGAACTCCATGCCGATGACGGCAAGCGTCTGGAGCAGGTCTTTTTGGTCGCGCGGCAGCCGATCGATGCGCGCGGCCAGAATCGCCTGCACGGTAGGTGGAATCTTCAATTCGCGCAGCGGCTTGGTGAGCTTGATGCTACCGTCACGCACCAGGGCTCCCTCGTCCAACAGCACCTGTACCGTCTCTTCCATGAAGAACGGATTGCCCTCGGTCTTTTCTATTATGAGCCGCTTCAACGGACCCACTTCCGCTCCGTTGCCAAGCAACGCGCGCAGCATGTTATCGGCGTGCTCCTTGCCCAGCGGGTCGAGCCGCAGTTGCGTGTAATAGGTTTTGTGGCTCCACTGGTGGCAGTACTCCGGCCGATAGTTGACCAGCAGCAGAATCCGCGCGGTGCCGATGCAGTCAACGAGCAGGTCCAGAAATGCTTGCGACTCGTTGTCTATCCAGTGCAAGTCTTCGAAGATCACAATCAGCGGTTGGTTCAGGCTCTCGCGCAGCAGAATCCGCTTGATCGCATCGAGAGCGCGGCGCTTGCGAGTCTGCGCCTCGATCTCCGCAATCTGATTGTTCTCTTCGGTTAAGCCGAGCAACCCGTACAAATACGGGAGCGTGTCCTCCAGCGACCGATCGAGCGTGAGGACTTTGCCGTTAATCTTCTCGCGGCGGCTGCGCTGGTCATCGTCGGAGCTGAACTTGAAGTAGCTCCGGAGAAGATCAATCACCGGCAGAAATGCGAAAGCCTTGCCGTGCGAGATCGAAAATGCTTCGAGCACCTTCCAGCCCGACTGCGAAACCGCCTTGAACTCGAACAGCAGGCGCGACTTGCCCATCCCTGCTTCGGCCATCGCGGCGACGATTTGACCGTGTCCAGCGTGAGCCTGTTCCGCCGCGCGCTTTAGCGATTCCATTTCTGCCTCTCGACCCACAAACTTTGACAACCCGCGCCCCGCCGAGCGTTGTAGCCGAGTTCGAAGTGGTCCTAGTCCGGTCACTTCGTAAAGGTTGACCGGCTCGCTCACGCCCTTGACCGTGGTCGGACCCAGCGACTTGAGCTGAAAATACCCTTCGACCAATTTTCGGGTCTGCTCGCTGATCGCAACGGTCCCAGTTCGCGCGAGCGTTTGCAGGCGTGAGGCCAGGTTCGTGGTGTGTCCGATCGGCATGAACTCAACCTGTCCGTTACCGGTCGCGATCGACCGGACCACGACTTCACCCGTGTTTACACCCACGCGAATCTCGATCGGCGCACGCCCTTCGGCTTGGAGCTTGGTACCGTAACGCAGCAGCTCCTCCTGCATCCGAAGCCCCGCATACAGCGCGCGTTGAGGGTGGTCCTCGTGGGCGAGCGGAGCGCCAAACATCGCGAAGATGCCGTCGCCCGTTGACTGCGCCACGTAGCCATCGTAACGGTGCACCGCACCTATCATCAGTTCGAGCGCGGGATCGATGATGGCGCGCGCATCCTCCGGGTCGAGGTTCTGCTCTAGTTCGGTGGAGCCCTTGATGTCGGCAAACAATGCGGTGACGGTCTTGCGCTCGCCGTCGATTGCCGGCGCTTCAGAATTCTCGGCGGCTATGCGAATTCCCGAGCGAGTCGAGTTTGATGATGCCTTCGAAGATTGCCCGGCTTCCCGGTTCAAAGCGGTCGCACATTGCGCACAGAATCTGGCTTCAGCCGGATTTTCGAAGGCACACTTTTGGCATCGGCGCTTGAAGGGAGTTGCACACTGAATGCAGAATCTCGCCTCCTGAGGATTTTCTGTTGAGCAGCTTTCGCAGCGCATCGATCCACCGTAAACCAACGATCGACCGTCCTCGTGTCGCCGACGGTCGGCTACTTACCAGCAGTTTGCGGACAGGCGCGATCGGACGCGTTCCAGTACCGCCTGAAGCAATGCCGCTGATCGGAAAGACGCGAAGGTTCGACCCGACGAACTAATCCAATAGGCGCACTAGGGCGTAACAACCTCACCGCGATGACTTCTGTACATTTCGTCTCGCCAGGCAAATACGGCGGAGAACTCGGAATCTTCACCGAGCGGATCCATATAAATCGGCCGTATTTGCGGGGGAAAAACGAAAAATTCATCCGGAGCAGCTCGCAGAAGCATCAACATGGCCGCCGTGGTCAAGTCGGCCCGAGTGAATGCGTTGCCAACCAAATATCGACGTCCGCTCAAGGTCCGCTTGATGCTCAGCAGGATACGCCTCAGCGTGAGCCTCGCCTGCTCCTCCGCGTATGGTGAATGTCCGTACTTTTCTGCAAAGTACTTTCCGCTGCTTTGCGCTTTCGGATCGTTGATCCGGAGCAAGCGCCCGGTGATCAATGTTCTCCCGTGTGGACCTATTACGCCCAGCGCCAGCTCCTCCCATAGCGTCACTAGAGCCCGGTCCCGCTCCGATCTCGGCAAGAGGGCCGGCTCCGGCCGGGAATCCTCGAGCCATTCCAGAATCGCACTCGAGTCGGGAATCACCCTGCCGCCGGTCAGCAAGACCGGCACCATCGCCTGGCCGGTCAATGTCTTTATTTTTTTTTCGTCGACGCCCGCCTCGTAGTTCTCCTTCTCGTACGGCAGGCCTTTGAATTTGAAAGCCCAGCGAACGCGCTCGGACCAAGGAGACAGGTACATAGTAATCAGTTTCGTTGTGCTCATGATTCGTCTCTGGGATTTTGCTCACGAATTGCTAAACGTCGCGATCGATCGGGCGCCTCCGGTCAGGGTTGGACGACTCGCCCGTCGCCGGGATTTCAACCTCAGTTACTTCGCAACAGTTGACTCGATCAAGTAACGAGGCCGAAGCGCCTCCCGACCATCATGTTTTACCCGACCCGCAAGCCGACCATTCGCTTTCCCTTGTTGAAACAGCAGCCGCCGCTCAACGCGCGCGTCCGGCGATGTCGCGATGATTGTGAGCAGCCGCGGCCGGCTTGCTGCCCGCGGCTGCTCCACCC
>JBOHWH010000024.1:0-3538 GCA_050736695.1 Binataceae bacterium (SeqCode)
CTTCGACTCCGGCCGCGACGGCCGCCGCTCAGGATGACGGAAGGGAGCGCCGCAGCGGGCCTCAAACATTCACAAACTCTCAGGATGACGGAAGGGCGGCAGACTCAAAAAAATCACAGACTCTGAGGTTAGAGTTTATTCCATGGAAGGAACGGGGGCCGAGTCTCGATAAAAATATCGCGCGCGGGTGCCCGTCGCGATCTGTTCGGAATCTCGATCAGCGGCGCGGCTACCTGATGCGGCGCGAATTGCGCGCAGGCGCGGTCGTCCCGCATGCCGCGGCGCCGCCGATCCGCGAGTTGCTGCGCACCTGCCGATCGCGGTGCTGGTGATGCGCGAGACGGCAAAGCTCCCGCTCGCCGGCTGACGCGCGCTTTGCCCGGGCGGGGCGGGGCGGATATTCTCGCACGCGAAGCATCGTTGTGGCAGTCAAGCAGACACCTCTTATCGCGCAGTATTTGAGCGTCAAGCAGCGCGTGCCTGACGCGATTCTGTTTTTTCGCCTCGGCGATTTTTACGAGATGTTTTTCGAAGACGCGGAGGTCGGCGCGCGCGTGCTCGATATCCAGCTCACCTCGCGCTCGAAAGACGGCATCCCGCTGTGCGGAGTTCCGTACCATTCGGCCGAACCTTATATCGCGAGGCTCGTCAAGGCCGGCCACAAGGTCGCCATCTGCGAGCAGGGCGCGCCGGAGGCCCGCATTGACGGCAAGCCGCGCGGAATCATGCCGCGGCAGATCGTGCGCGTGATCACGCCGGGCACGATTGGTGAGGAGACGGTGCTGATCGCGGGAGAGAAGAATTATCTGGCCGCGATTGTGGGGGAGGATTCTCAAATCGACCTAACCCCTGACCCCTTCTCTCAAGTGAAGGGGAACCAGATAAGGGCCCGCGAGAAGGTTGCCGGAGGCGAGGCGGTTCCGGGCGCGGAGCCGGCACAGGAGCATCCTCACCCGCGTGGCGCCGTGGCTGGGCGGGAGAACACGAGCGGAGGTTATGCGATTGCGGCGATAGACGTATCTACCGGGGAGTTTATTGCGGCGCGGGTTGCCGGCCGGCACGCGCTGCGCGAGGAGCTCGCGCGGCTGGCGCCGCGCGAAGTTGTTTTTTTCGGAGCCGGGATTGAACTTAAAGTAATACTTGAAGGCCTGGCCGCGACTTTCACGGCACTGGAACCGGATGCGGACCGCGCCGATCCTCGCGCTGCGCTCGCGGCGCGCTTCGGCCAGGATTCTGTCGCGGCGCTCGACGATGGGCTCGCGCGCGCGGCGGATGCGGCGCTCGGCTATCTCGAGCGTAATTTCGGCCACGACCTGGCGCATCTGGCGGCGCCGGCGGTCTATCAGGCCGCCGAATACATGATGATCGATGAAACCACGCGGCGTCATCTGGAGCTGGTCGCCTCGAGCGACGGCGCGCGGCGCGGATCGCTGCTCTCGATCCTCGACGAAACTGTCACCGCCGCGGGCGCGCGCACGCTCGCTAAATGGATCGTTTATCCGATGCTGGCGCCGCGCGCGATCGCGGATCGGCATGACGCGGTCGGCGAACTCTTCGACGCGGACTTGGGTGGCGCGGTAGCGGAGGCGCTCAAGCGAATCGGCGACCTGGAGCGGCTGGCCGGGAGGCTCGGCGCGATGCGCGCGTCGCCGCGCGATTGCCTGCGTCTGGCGCAGGCGCTCGAAGCGGCGATCTCCCTTCGAGAATGGATGCAAAGCCGGCAGAGCGCGCTGATTCGCGAACTGGCGGCGCGAATCGCGCCCGATCCCGCGCTCGCACCGCTTATCAACGACACACTCGGCGACGAGCCTCCGGTGAATCCGCGCGACGGTAATCTGATTCGCGCGGGGTTCAGTGCGGAGGTCGATGAGCTGCGCGGCCTGTCGTCGGGCGCGCGCGAGGTACTTGCGCGCCTTGAGGTCTCGGAGCGCGAGCGGACCGGAATCGCGACGCTCAAAGTCCGCTACAACAACGTGTTCGGGTACTATATCGAAGTCACCAGGACCTACCTCGAACGCGTGCCGGCCGATTACGAGCGCAAGCAGACGATCGCGGGCGGCGAGCGTTTCACGACCTCGGCCCTGAAGGACCTCGAGCGCAAAATTCTCTCGGCTGAAAGCGGGCTCAAGGAGCTCGAGCTGCAACTTTTCACCCGGTTGCTGCGCGACCTGCAGGCGCATAGCGCGGCGATCCTTGCGGCGGCGCGCGCGATCAGCAAGTTCGACGCGCTGGCGTCGCTGGCCAAAGTCGCGCGGCGGCGCGGCTACGTGCGCCCCGAGATGAATTCCTCCAGGCGCGTCCGAATCCGCGACGGACGCCATCCGGTGCTCGAAGCCGGGATGCGCGCGGGCGAGTTCGTGCCCAACGATCTCGACGCCGATCCCGACACGCGCCAGCTCCTGCTCATCACCGGACCCAACATGGCGGGCAAATCCACCTACCTGCGCCAGGTCGCGCTGATCGTGATCATGGCGCATCTCGGAAGCTTCGTGCCTGCGACCGAGGCGTCGATCGGAATCGTCGATTCCGTGATGACCCGAATCGGCGCGCGCGACGAGCTGCGCCGCGGCGAATCCACCTTCATGGTCGAGATGAGCGAGACCGCGCGGCTGCTCGGCGGCCTTACCGACCGGAGCCTGCTCTTGCTCGATGAAGTCGGACGCGGCACCAGCACCTTCGACGGGCTGGCGATCGCGTGGGCGGTGGCGGAATACCTGCACGACTCGGCGCGCGCGAAAGTCCTGTTCGCGACTCATTTTCATGAGCTGACCGACCTTGCACGCGAACGTCCGCGAGTGAAGAATTTGAGCATGGCGGTGCGCGAGTGGGGCGGTGAGGTGCTGTTTTTACGCCGGGTGATCGAGCAGCCGGCGTCGCGCAGCTATGGAATCGAAGTCGCGCGGCTGGCGGGTCTGCCCGATTCGATTATCGCGCGCGCCCGCGAAATTCTTTCCAACCTCGAACAGGGCGAACTCGACGAATCCGGCGGCGTGCGGCTCGCGCATGAGCGCCGCATCGAGCGCATCGCACAGCCGCAGCTTGGACTCTTCGCTTCGGTCGAGAACCGCGTCGCGGACGAACTGCGCGCGCTCGAGGTGGACCGCCTGACTCCCGTCGATGCGCTAAACGTGCTGGCGGCGTTGCGCGCGCGGCTCAAGAAAGACGGCACCTGACGCAAACGCGTCAAAGCGATGCGGCAGTGGTGGTGGTGGTGACGAGGAACAGAAAATCGAGTGCGCGGGTTGTATCCGCGGCGATCGCGCTCATCGCAACGCTGCTCCTTATGCCGATCGCGCGCGCGGCGATCGCTCCTGCGACGCTCACCTCCGCGAAGCTCACGCATGCCGGAGCGGCGTCAGAGCTGCGCTTCGAGTTTCAGGGCACTCCTCCCAAATGGAATCTCAGCGGACACGGGCAGGAGCTATGGATCGATCTGCCGCACACCCGCACGCAGGTGGCGCTGCGTCCGGTCTTCGGCCGCGAGACCTCGCCGATCACAGCGGTGCGCGTGCTCGACGACGGCGACGGCGGCGTGCGA
>JBOHWH010000025.1:0-78774 GCA_050736695.1 Binataceae bacterium (SeqCode)
CTCTCAGAGTTTGTGAGTGAATTGGCTTTGTAAAAAATGGACCCCTGAAATCATTCGGCTTTTTCCCCGTCCGAGGTGCTTCGCGGCAATTCACTCACAGACTCTCAGGATGACGGAGGGGGTGGCCGCAGCGTCCCGGATTCCGAATAAACTCACAGACTCTCGGGACAGGGTCTCGCGCGGCGGCCATACGCGGGAATGCTGCGCGGCAAAGAATGCGCAGCAACAGATTGGCCAGGCGGGCGTCTCCAGGCTCTCGATATCCTCAGCGCGGCCTCGGCAGGATAAGCACCTCGGCGGCGGCGGTTTGCCGGGGTCGTCATTTCGAGCCCTGGGCGAGAAATCCCGAGGCGCACATGCTCGGCATCAACTCCGTATGCAGCGGCCCTCGGCTCGGGGTTTCTCCCCGCGGTCGAAATGACGGGCGCAAGTCTCAGTAGATCCGCACAGAAGCCGCTTCGCGTAGATCATTTGCCCGCGGCTCGGGACAGGAACTCTTCAAAAGAAAATCGACAGCCTTGTCTCGCTCGCCGTGATCGCGATCCTGAACTTCAATTCGCGCGCGAGGGCCGACGCGGCGGGACCAGCCAGAACGTGAGGACCACCACGAGCGTGAAGCCGGCGTATAGCACGAGGAAGACCCATCCGGGAGCGGTATAGAAAATCATGCGGTCCAGCCAATAGCCGATGAAACTGCCTGGGTAAACCGATTGATCCGCGCGAGCGCGCAGCAAATTCTCCAGCGTCGTCAGCGGGCAGCTAATCCCGGCGAGCGATTCGGCCAGCACTATCGCGATCGCCAAGAGGTGCGCCAGGCGCAGCCAGAAGTTGCGGACCCATCGCCATCCGAGTGCCCCGCCGGCGATTATCGCAACGAAGCCGAACACCACGAACGCGACATACGCCGCGTGGATCGCGACGACTATATCCGCAAGCGCCGCCATTACGGTTCCATCTTGATCCATGACCTCTGCTCGTCCAAGCAGCGGGAATCAAGAACCTCTCCGGCCGGAGAAGAGAATATTGAAAGGCTGTCGTGGCTGTCGTAATGATGCGCGCGGTGATATTCGATCAGAAATCCGGAGGTTACCTTCGATGTCGAAGCAGCAGCTTGATTCACTGATCCAGATGCTCAGGGCGCAACCGATCGATGCGGATGCGTCGATCGAGAAAACTCGCGCCGGCTTTGAGCAGATGACCGTCATGCTCCCGGTCGAAAAGGACGTCAAATGCGAGCCGGTAAGTGCCGGCGGCGTAAAGGCGGAATGGGTGTCGGCTCCCGGTGCTGACGCGAACCGCGCGATCCTCTACCTGCACGGAGGCGGTTACGTAATCGGCTCGATTAAAACGCATCGCGCATTGGCCGGACGCATCTCGCGCGCATCGAAGGCGCGCGTGCTGCTGATCGACTACCGGCTCGCGCCGGAGCATCCGTTCCCCGCGGCGGTCGAGGATTCGATTATCGCCTATCGCTACCTGCTCGAGCAGGGAACGCGGCCCGGGCGCCTTGCGATCGCGGGCGACTCGGCGGGCGGAGGACTGACGATCGCGGCGCTGGTCGCGATCAAGGACGCGAAATTGCCGATGCCGGCGGCCGGCGTGGGGCTATCGCCGTGGGTCGATCTGGAAGGAATCGGCGACTCGATGACGACCAAGTCGAAGGCCGATCCGATCGTGCAAAGAGACGGACTGGTTCAGATGGCGGCCGCATACTTGGGCGGGAAAGATCCGCACTCTGCGCTGGCCGCGCCGCTGTATGCGGATCTGAGCGGGCTGCCGCCGCTGCTGCTTCAGGTCGGGACCGCGGAGACGCTGCTCGATGACTCGACGCGGCTGGCTGAGCGCGCGCGCAAATCGGGCGTGAACGTCACGCTCGAGCCATGGGAGAATATGATCCACGTATGGCAGATGTTCGCGCCGATGCTCGACGAGGGGCAGCAGGCGATCGACAAGATCGGCGCGTTCGTGCTGAAGCATACCGCGTAACGGCGCGCGGGGCGCGGAGATCCGGTCGGTGGGCCACGCATGACCATCCGCTCCGCCGATAGCGCCGCGCGGATGACCGGCGGCAAAATGAATCGACCTGACCCCCCGCCCCTTCCCGCGCGGGAAGGGGAGCCAGAGAATCGCTCTATCGGACTATGCGGAAAAATTCGGACGGAGAGCTTGGGGCGCGAGTCGATGAGCTCGATTGGGGGCGGATCGAGGCCGAGCTTGATGCGCGGGGTTATGCGGTCACCAAGCGGATAATCGCGGCGCGCGAATGTGAGGCGCTGATGGCGCTTTATCCGGAGCGCGACAAATTTCGCAGCCGGGTCGAGATGGCGCGGTTTCGTTACGGTCTCGGCGATTACAAGTATTTTGCTTATCCGTTGCCTGACGCGATCGCGCAGTTGCGCGTCGCGCTGTACGACAGGCTCGCGCCGATCGCTAATCGATGGGCGCGCGAGCTGCGGAGCGGCGCCGAATATCCCGCGTCGCTCGAAAGCTTCCTCGCGCTATGCCATCAGCACGGACAAAATCGGCCGACACCGCTGATGCTCCGGTACGATGCCGGCGGCTACAACTGCCTGCATCAGGATTTGTACGGCGAGATTGCGTTTCCGCTTCAATTCACCTGCACACTGAATGAACGCGGACGCGACTTCGACGGCGGAGAGCTGCTGCTGGTCGAGCAGCGCCCGCGCGCGCAGTCGCGCGGCGAGGCGATCGCCTCTGGCGCGGGATGCGGCGTGATCTTCGCGAACCGTTATCGCCCGGTCCCGAGCGCGCGCGGACATTCGCGCCTTAACGTCAGGCACGGCGTGAGCACGGTTGCTCGCGGCGAGCGTTACGCGCTCGGAATTATTTTTCACGACGCCAAATAGGCGCCGCCGCGGCGGTCAGTGGATCGGGTCGGCGTCGCATCGGCCGTCAACGCATTCGCATTTCGCGCCTTCGTGTCCCTGCGCCTGGGTCCACTGCTCGCACCAGTCCTGACATGGGGTGCGATTGTCGTCCGAATCGTAGAAGCCCTTGCACAACGCGGTCGCGCCCTTGTCGGCGGCGGACGGATTGGTGTAGGCGGCGTGACGATCCTGATCGGCGGCGAATGCAACCCCGGCGACCATCGCGATAAAGGCCGCGGTCACGATTAGCTTGCGCATCAAAGTCTCCTTTGGCCGGGCCGCATTCACCAGCACGCAGCGCACCGTAGCAGCGCGCGTGAGGATAGACAAACCGCGTCCGTCTAATCGGAGTCGGGATCGTGATCGCCGGCCAAGCTACCCGATCGCCGCGACTGCACGCGCCTGGCGCTGCGAATTAAGTGCGAATTAAGTTCCCCACTCGCGCGCGAGAGATATTCGACAATCAGATTTCGGCTTTGGCCACGTTAAGCGTTTGCTCGAGTGTATCCATACCTTCGCGTAAGAAAACTTTCTGTCCGATCGTTCGGAACATTATCTCAAATCTTCCATGGAGCTCTTGTGCTTTGAGGAGGTGCGCCTGTTGCAGCATCATGCCCGCGGTTCCTTGGATGATCGAGAACTCAAATACTGTCGCCGAAGCATACAGCGCCGTGAGTTGCTGCACGATAATGGAGTCGAGCCCTCGCACCAGAGAGATCAGAGAGGCATCGTATCGGACGCGAGAGATGACCCGCCTCTCTGCCGGTAAATTGCGCCCCACCTTGATAAAGCCGAGCAAATAGATGCAGTTGAATAGTGCTTCGATCGCGACGGCGCAGATGGCCTCCCGGTCGCTCTCTGCCCGCTCGATCGCCTCGCGCTGCTCGCGGTCCTTGCGTTCCTGATCTCTCTCGGTGTCGCGACGCTGCCATTCTCGCCTTTGGAGTTCGGACTGCTCGTCGAGGCTTTTGCGCATCGCGATCCAGGAGCCGCCGAGGGTGAATGCTCCGCCTATCACGGCGCTCAATAGAACGAAGGCGGATGCGCTCCATGGCGCGCTGAGAATGAATTTGAGCCACGAATCGACCATCGAAACTTGCTCTCCGACTTGTGTCTAACACTGTACGCCTCCGGGCTGGGAACGTTCCATTGGCGATAGATAAGTTACGGCAACGGTGCGAGGGGCCCGAGTGCAATCAACACAGTCCGCAATGTCCGAAATGCTGGGGGTCCTGGATCTCGAGCGTGAAGCGCGTCGATCTCCCGTTCCGGTCGCGAGCCAAGCGAGCCGCGCACTCAGTACGCAGAGCCGCTATCCACTGTCGTTCCATCCGCATCCCCTCCACTCACCTTGTGAAAATCCAGCTTAAACCCGTCCTGTGGTATAGCTCCCGTCTCTCGGGGCGGCTTCTGGAAATAGTCCGTGATCTCTTCCACGCGCATCGTGCCGGGGCCGGTGGGCGTACAGCGAAAGAGCATTTCGGAACCGACCACGATGGGCGTTCCCGTTAATGACGTTGAGGTCGTGAACAGGATTCGCGCGGTGTTTCCCTCGATACCCTCCAGCGCAAAGTTAGACTTTATGGTCGCAAGGCCCGGAGGAAGTTTAAGCCCCTGGTAGAGGCTGCTTCCCGCAAGCGTCATCTGCCATTGACCGGAATCAAGCCGTTTGAAGCAAAACGTATAACTGATGTCCCGCTTCTCGAGTTGCTCGGGGATTGGCGGAATACGATTCGCGCCGGTCACCGCTCCGCTCCAGCATCCGGCGAAGGTTTGCGGCAACTGAATTTCGAGCACCTGTGAGGATTCCGGCAGCGCCGCGATTGGCGTCGGTGTCGCGGAAGGAACCGCGATATTGACGCCCTGGCCGGACTCCTGCGCGGTCGCGTCGTGTGCCGCGATGAATTTCCAGTCGAACGCGGCGACAATAAGTAGAGCGATTAGCAACTTGCTGAGACGTTTCATCGAGCAAAGAAGATAGCAGAAACTCCGTGTCTGTCGCGCGGCCCAATTAAACCCGCTGCGCCTCATCGCCCGCGCCGTCTCGCCGATCGCGTCTCACGGCTGCGCTCACTAGGAGACACGCAGACTCCTAATCTACGTTGCTCGAAATTTAGCGCGTAGTTCTTAGGGAATTTGCCTAAACTTAGCCCTATCTTGTTCCATCCAAAATAGGGGGTCCGGCGACGCGACACCCCGCGCCACGTTGGCGCACCTTTTTGAAGTCGCCGCGAGTGACGATTCGGCCCATTACTGCCACGATGGACCGGTGAGCTATCAGCCAAATTGCACCGTCTGTCGCCATCCCGGCTTCTGGGCGAGCGATACAAATTCGCACTGTGGTGCGCGTATCCGCTAAGCGCCTTTCAGAATGATGCCGCAGGCGCCGAAGCGATGCATCTAATCTGCGCCGAGCACACACTGGTAGTCCCCGCGGAAAGCCCGCTCTAGCCTCGCGTTCCTTATTCCGCGTCGTGTTTCCTTTTGCCTGAGGCGGGCCTAAATAAACGCTCCCGGATCAATCCTGAATCGTGCGCCGAGCGCTTTCATCTGGCGTGCGTTTAAATCACGCTTGCCTGAGAGCACCTCGGAAGCGACACCCTGCCCGCCGAGATCATCTTTAAGGTCGGATTGCGACAGGCCATGCCGATCCATCAACCAGCGAAGTAACTCACGGCCGTCCGCTTCCGGCAGTGCGTGATGCTCGGCGTCATAAGCTTCAACCAGGGTGCTGAGCGTCTCAATCAGCCGGTAGCGCGGGTTACCCGGATGATCGCCAATCTCATCGACCAAGTGATTGAGCGTTTCGACGGCGCGATCATACTCAGCCTCATTGCGAGGCGCGATGAAGATACCAAGCATCTTCGGATCCTTGATTGTCGGGCTAAATTTACTTTCTGCCGAGTAAGTTTTAAGTGGTGCGCCCGGAGGGATTTGAACCCCCGACCCATAGATCCGTAGTCTATTGCTCTAATCCGCTGAGCTACGGGCGCATCCGACCTATGAAATTTTCATATCGCGCGGCGGCGGGCAAGACGCGCGCGACAAAGCGCGCGCAATCGTTACACGAGCGAAGTTCCCAATAGCGGCTATGCCGGGACAACCATCATGCCGATGGAGCGCCATGCATTCCGGATGCGTGCGCGATCCTAATTTCGGGCTTCGGGGATGGTTACCGTTACCGAGGTGCCTACGCCGAGCTTGCTTTCGATTCGCAGCGTGCCGCGATGCAGCTGCACGATGTGTTTGACGATCGCGAGGCCTAGGCCGGTGCCGCCCAGCTCTCGCGAACGCGCGCGATCGACGCGGTAAAAGCGCTCGGTCAGGCGCGGCACGTCGCGCTCCGGAATCCCCTCGCCGGTATCGGCCACCATCAGTACCACCGCGCGCTCGGCGGCTGCCCCATTGAGGCTCGCGGGCCGCGCGGAGACGGTGACGTGGCCGCCACGCGGAGTGTACTTGATCGCGTTGTCGAGCAGATTGACCATCACCTGATGCAGCCGATCGCGATCGCCGGCAATCCGTGGCAGATCGGCGGGGCAATCAATCTCCAGCGACACGCCTTCGCGCCGCGCCGACTCGCGCATCAGCTCTACGGCTTCGGTGATCGCGGCGACCGGCTCCAGCTCTTCGAGATTCAGCGGCGAGACTCCGCGTTCGAGATCCGACAGCGAAATCAAGTCGTCGAGCAGGCGAGCGAGGCGCCGCGCCTGACGGTCGATGATGCCGAGGAAGCGGGTTTGCGTCTGCTTGTCCTCGACGCCCTGCACCAGGGTTTCGGCGTATCCATAGAGCGCCGAGAGCGGAGTGCGCAGCTCGTGAGTCAGGTTCAAGATGAAATCCTGGCGAACCGTTTCATAGGATTTGAGCTGCGTGATGTCGTGAAAGACGAACACGCGCGCCGCGCCCTGCGAGGTCCTGACCGGCGCCGCGCTTGCGCTGACGTAACGCACGGCAGGGTTCTGGATCAGGAATTCTTCCGAACCCGATTCGGCGCTGGCCGAGCCGGCCGCGCGCGCGACGAATTCCTGCAGGCGCGGGTCGCGGCACAACTCGACGAAATCGCGGCCGCGGTAATCGGTCTCGGTGCCGAGCGCGAACATCCGGCGCGCGGCGCCGTTGAGCAGCACGACTTCGCCGCGCTGTCCCGCCACCACGACCGCTTCGGTCATGCTGCGCAGAATCGCCGCAAACTCATCGCGTTGTTCGGCCAGCGAATCGATCTCGTCCACGACCGCGTCGGTGGCGTCGAGCAGGCGATGCTCGGCGCGGCCCATCGCGTCGTTGCCGCCTTGCAGGAGATGAGGCGGCGGCGTGCGCGCCTCGAGCGCGGCGGCGATCGCCTCAAGCCGCTCGGCGTGATTCTCGAACCCGCGGCCGACTGCGTTGGCCAGCAGATATCCCGCGCCAAGTCCGATCGCGATTGCTCCGAGAGCAAGCCACGGCGACGCGGCGCCCATCGCGGTCAGGACTGCGAGCGTCGCGGCGGCGGGCAAAAGGCCAGCGCATACCGCGGCGAAAATTCTTCGCTTCGGGAAACTAGCCAAGCGCCTCGGGGTTGAAGCGGTAACCGACGCTGCGCACGGTCAGAATCAGTTCCGGATTGGCGTCGTCGCGCTCGATATGCTGGCGCAGGCGGCGAACGTGAACGTCAACCGTGCGCGGCTCGACGAACGTGTCGCGTCCCCAAACCATGTCGAGCAGTTGCTCGCGCTCGTACACGCGCAGCGGATGCTGCACGAAAAATTTGAGCAGCTCGAATTCGCGCAGCGCCAGGTCGCGGCGCGCACCTTCGACAAACACCTGGTAGGCGCCGAAATCGATCTTGAGGCGCCCGCGCTCATAGACGCCGGCGTCCTCGGGCGCGCTCTGCGGATTGGCGCGGCGCAACAGAGCCTTGATTCGCGCGACGACCTCGCGCGGGCTGAAAGGCTTGACCACGTAGTCGTCGGCGCCCATTTCGAGGCCCAGGACTTTGTCAACTTCGGTGCCCTTGGCGGTAAGGATCAGGATTGGCAGGTGCGCGGTTTCGCGGTTGTGGCGGAGCTGCCGGCAGATTTCGAGTCCCGGCATCCCGGGCAGCATCAGGTCGAGCACAATCAAATCGGGCGCGCGGCGGCGCACCTTTTCGATCGCCTGCGGGCCATCGCCCGCTTCCTCGGCCAGGAAGCCCTCACGCTCGAGGTTGTAGCGAACCAGCTCACGGATGTCCGCTTCGTCTTCAACGATCAGCACGCGGGCGCGCGTGCCGCGGCGCTCCTCGGCGATTGCCGGCCGGCTCATTTCTGTTTTTTATCCATGTGGCGCACGACTTTGCCATTAACCATGAACATCACCATCTCCGCGATATTGGTCGCGTGGTCGGCGATCCGTTCGAGGTACTTTGAAATGAACAGCAGCCGAGTGGCGGGCGCGATGGTGTGCGGGTCCTCGGCCATGTAGCTCAGCAGCTCGCGGTAGATCTGGTAATTGAGCAGATCGACTTCGTCGTCGCGCTCGATCACGCCCTGTGCGAGCTCGATATCGTTGCGCATGAAAGCGTCAATCGAATCCTTGACCATCGATTGCGCGATTTCCGCCATCCGCGGCAGATCGACATATGGCTTGAGCTGAGGAACCTCGTTGAGCTCGAGCGCGCGCTCGCAGATATTCACCGCATTGTCGCCGATACGTTCGAGGTCGGTGGTGATCTTGAGTCCGGTGGTGATGAAGCGCAGATCGCTCGCGGTGGGTTGATGCAGCGCGAGAAGCCGGATGCACTGTTCGTCGTTGGCGACGTCCATCGTGTTTACTTCGTTATCGTTCTTGATCACGGCGCGCGCGTGGTCGCTGTCGCGTTCGACCAGAGATTCAACCGCCTCTGCAATCTGGCGCTCGACCAGCCCGCCCATTTTGAGCAGGCCGGCGCGCAGGCCGCGCAGATCCTCTTCGTACTGTCGATTGGTATGCTGCGGCTGCGGGGTATCCATTGTCGCCTCCCGGCGCTCTAGCCAAATCGGCCAGTGATGTAATCTTCCGTTTCGCGCTTGGTGGGATTGGTAAAAATCTGCCGGGTCTCGCCAAACTCGACCAACTCACCCTGGTACATGAATGCCGTGAAATCGGCGGTGCGCGCGGCTTGCTGCATATTGTGCGTCACGATCACGATTGTGTAGCCGGACTTGAGTTCGAGCAATAGCTCTTCGATCCGCGCGGTCGAGATTGGATCGAGCGCCGAGCACGGCTCATCCATCAGCAGGATCTCGGGCTCGACCGCCAGCGCGCGCGCGACGCACAGGCGCTGCTGCTGTCCGCCCGACAGACTCGCGCCCGGGCGGCGCAGGCGATCCTTGACCTCTTCCCACAACGCGGAGTGGCGCAGGCTTTTCTCCACGATCCGATCGCGCTCGGCGCGCGTCAGCCGCAAGCCGTTTAAGCTAAGGCCGGCGGCGACGTTGTCTTCAATCGACATAGCCGGAAACGGCGTCGGCTTTTGAAACACCATTCCGATCCGCCGCCGAATCTGCACCGGGTCAACGCCCGGGGCGTAGATGTTCTCGCCGTCAAGCAGAACCTCTCCTTCGGCACGCGCGCCCGCCACGACTTCGTGCATCCGATTGAGGCATCGCACCAGCGTCGATTTGCCGCATCCCGAGGGGCCGATGATCGCGGTGACGTTTCCTTCGGGAAACGAAAGGTTGATGTCATTGAGCGCGCGCAGGGAGTTGAAGTAGGCGCTCAGATGGCCCACTACCAGTTTGTCGGACATGGCTACGCCGCCACCGCCGCCAAGGTTCCCGCTCCCGACAAAATTTCTGTCGCCATTGTCCCCTTCACCCGCGGATTCTAGCCATCGATTGTTACGCGATCATTACCACGGCGAAAAGCCTCAATGAACCCAAGAAGCCTCGCGCGAAGATGACGAAGCATCGCAGGTAGTGCCCCATCGCATCGGGATTTCTCGCCCAGGGCTCGAAATGAGGGTTGGGGGGCTTCGGAAATGACACCCGTGGGTATCGCCGACGCGGCCTGTTCATGTAGAAAGCGCCCGATCGTCATTCCGAGCCTTGAGCGAGGAATCCCTTCCTGCGCGCCGGCAGCGATTCTCGCGGGAATCGATCCGCGGAGGCTTCACGCCTTGCTGATTCTCTTCATCCCGCCCATGTAAGGGCGTAATACCGGGGGGATCGTGATGCTGCCGTCCTCGTTCTGATAATTTTCCAGCAGCGCGATCAGGGTCCGCGGCATCCCAAGTCCCGAGCCGTTGAGGGTATGCACGAATTCCGGTTTGGCGCCCTTTTCGGCGCGGAACCTGATCTGGGCGCGGCGCGCCTGGAAGTCCCAGCAATTCGAGCACGAACTGACTTCGAGCCATTCGGCGCATCCGGGCGCCCACATCTCGACGTCGTATTTCGAGGCGGCCGCGAACCCAAGGTCGCCGGTGCACATCTGGATCACGCGATATGGAATCTGGAGCCGGCGGCAGATCTCGCACGCGTCCTCGACCAGCTTCTCCAGCTCCTCGTCGGACTTCTCCGGGCGCACGAATTTAACCATCTCGACCTTGTCGAATTGATGCCCGCGCTTGATTCCGCGGACGTCGCGGCCGGCCGACATCTTCTCGCGCCGGAAGCATGGAGTGTACGCAGTCAGGTAGATCGGCAACTGTCCGGCGTCGAGGATTTCGTGCGCATACATGTTGGTGAGCGGCACTTCGGCGGTCGGGATAAAGTAAAAATCCTCCTGGAAGTCGCGATACATCGTGTCTGCGAACTTCGGCAGATGCGCGCTGCCGGTCACCGCGGCGGTGTTAACCATCAGCGGCGGCGATACTTCGAGGTAGCCCTGCTCCAGCGTCTTGATATCGAGCATCCAGGAGATTAGCGCGCGTTCCAGCCGCGCGCCCGCGCCGACCAGGAAATGAAATCGCGTGCCCGCAATCTTGACCCCGCGATCGAAATCGATGATGCCCAGGCGCTCGCCGAGCTCCCAATGCGGCAGCGGTTTGAACGAGGTGAACTTTTGCGGCACGCCCACCGTCCGGACGATCTTATTGTCGGCGTCGCTCTTGCCTGCCGGAACCTGGGGGCGCGGCAGATTCGGCAGCGTCAGCAGCAATGCTTCGCACTCGCTTTCGAGCTCGGAAAGCTCGCGCTCGCCGGCGGCGATCCGATCGCCCAGCGCACGCATTTCGGCGCGCTTTTGATCGCGCACTTCCGCGGAGGCCTTGCCGAGTTCCTTCGATTCGCGGGCGCGGCTCGAACGCAATTCATCGAGCTCGAACTGTAGCTTGCGGCGGCGCGCGTCGGTTTCGAGTATGCGGCCGAGCTCGGCGGCCTCGACGCCGACCTTGTCGAGCTCGGCTTTGACGAAATCAGGTTTTTCCCGGATCAGTTTGATATCGAGCATTCAGAATGCGTCCTTCAGGTGCTGGATGCGGCTGGTGCGATCGCTCTCCACGATCCCGATCACGTCGAAGCGTGCGTCGTGATTCGAGGCCTTGTATTGTGCCACGAACATGCGGGCCACGCGCCGGATCTGCTCCTGCTTGGCGGCGTTGACCGCCTCTTCGGGACTGCCCGCCGCGGTGCCGCTGCGCCGTTTCACCTCGACAAAAACGATCGTCTCGCCGTCCATCGCGATAATATCGACCTCGGCCCCGGCGGCGCGATAATTCCGCGCGATGATCCGGTAACCGAGGCGTCGCAGATGGCGCTCCGCTATCTGTTCGCCCCGGCGTCCGAAGCGAAACCGAGCCGCTCCCGGCAGCACAGTTTCCCGCGTCCCAAAGCGGCTCAGCAATGCGTCTAGCCGTGCCCACGCGGTGCCCATGGCGCTTACGCGCTTTCCCATAGCCATACTATATGCCGGCGTTTTGTCCGAGCGATGCACCTTTAATTGGCCTGTGATCAAGGCTAGGTTGCCTGCACGGTTGCCGCAAGCTCTGGACTGGCGCGCGCCGCGATTGGCGCGCATGACTGACACGCGGCTACGGGGATGTTACGATCCCGCGCACGATGGCGGAGAACAAGATTACCCTTGAGCAGGTGCGTCACGTCGCGCGGCTGGCGCGAATCGAGCTCAGCCCAGGCGAAGAGGAACATCTGCGCGCGGACATGGACCAGATTCTCGCGTACGTGGACAAGCTCGGCGAGCTCGAGGTGAGTTCGGTTGAACCGACGATGCAAGTGGGAGAATCGGGGACGCCGATGCGCCCGGATGAAGTCACCAACTCGCCCGACGCGGAAGCGATGCTCGCGAATGCGCCGGCCCGTGAGCGCGGTTACTTCAAGGTTCCCAAAATAATTGAATAGGCCGCCCGACAGGCTATTCAATCACTTGAACTGACTATTGCGGCCGCGCGCCGCGACTGGAACTTGCTCTGACACAATGGCTGCCAATTCAGAATTGAATCGACTGACTATCGCCGAGGCGGCGGCCCGATTGCGGAAACGGGAATTTTCGTCCACCGAGCTGACGCGCGCATGCCTTGATCGGATCGCGGCGGTCGAGCCGCGCGTGCACGCCTTTCTCACCGTGACCGAGCCTCAAGCGCTCGCACAGGCTGCCGAAGCCGACCGGCGTCTTGCGGCTGGCGCCGCTCCCGCGCTGTGCGGAATTCCGCTCGGGATCAAGGACATCTATTCGACCAAGGGCGTCAAGACGACTTGCGCGTCGAAGATTCTGAGCAATTTTGTTCCGCCTTACGACGCGACCGTGATCGCGAAACTGCGCGCCGAAGGTTCGGTCTTCGCCGGCAAGACCAACATGGACGAATTTGCGATGGGTTCGTCCACGGAAAATTCCGCGTTCGGACCCACGATGAATCCGCATGATCTCTCGCGCGTGGCCGGCGGCTCCTCGGGCGGCTCCGCCGCAGCGGTCGCGGCGGACGAATGCCTGGGCGCGCTCGGCACCGACACCGGCGGCTCGATTCGCGAGCCGGCGTCGTTTTGCGGAGTCGCCGGAATCAAGCCGACCTACTCGCGCGTCAGCCGCTACGGCGTGATCGCGTTCGCGTCTTCGCTCGATCAGGTAGGGCCGTTTGCAAAAAGCGTACGCGACACCGCGATCATGCTGCGCGCGCTCGCGGGCCACGACCCTCGTGACTCGACCTGCTCGACGCGCGCGGTCCCCGACTACGAGCGCGCGCTCACCGGCGATGTGAAGGGCTTGAGAATCGGCGTGCCGAAGGAATACTTCGTGGCCGGGATGGATCCCGCGGTCGAACAGTCGGTCCGCGCCGCGCTTAAGCAGTACGAAAAGCTGGGTGCGAAGACGATCGATATCTCGCTGCCGCACACGGCCTACGCGATTGCCTGCTACTACATCGTCGCGACCGCCGAGGCGAGCGCAAACCTGGCGCGCTACGACGGAATTCGCTACGGACTGCGCGCAGCCGCGGAGGACAATATCGCGTTGTATGAGATGACGCGCGCGCAGGGCTTCGGCGCTGAGGTCAAGCGCCGAATCATGCTGGGAACGTTCGCGCTCTCGACCGGCTATTACGACGCGTACTACTTAAAAGCGATGAAGGTGCGCACGCTCATCCGGCGCGACTTCGAGCGCGCCTTCGAGACTTGCGACGTGATCGTGACGCCGGTCGCGCCGGCCACCGCGTTCAAACTTGGCGAGAAGATGAACGATCCGCTGACGATGTATCTGTCAGACATCTTCACGATCTCGGTGAACCTGGCCGGCCTGCCCGGACTTGCGATTCCATGCGGCTACGACGCAAACGATCTGCCGATCGGGATGCAGATAATCGGAGCGCCGTTCGCCGAGGAAACGATTCTGCGCGCGGGCGACGCGTTCGAGCGCTCCGGCGCGGTGACGCTCAAACGGCCCGCGCTATGAATGCAATATGAGCGAAAGGCGACGATGAACCACGAAGCATATGAAGCGGTGATCGGGCTCGAAGTCCACACCCATCTGATGACGAAGTCGAAACTGTTCTGCGGATGCTCGACGGAGTTCGGGCGTGCGCCCAACGAAAACGTCTGCCCGGTGTGCATGGGGATGCCGGGTGTGCTGCCGGTCCTCAATCGGCGCGTAGTCGAACTGGCGGTGCGGACAGGGCTTGCGGCGCACTGCGAGATCGCGCCGCGCTCGGTTTTCGATCGCAAGAGCTACTTCTATCCCGACGTGCCCAAGAACTATCAAATCTCGCAGTACGAAACGCCGGTCTGCAAAGGCGGATATATCGAAATTCCCGCCGTGGACGGCCGGACGAAAAAGATTCGCCTGGTGCGGATCCATATCGAAGAAGACGCGGGCAAGAACGTCCACGAGGCGAACGCGAGCCTGGTCGATTTTAACCGCTCGTGCGTGCCGCTGATCGAGATCGTCAGCGAACCCGACCTCCGCTCCGCCGCGGAAGCCAGCGCCTATCTGCACGAGCTGCGCAGTATCCTGCGCTATATCGAGGCCTCAGACGGACGGATGGAGGAAGGCAGCTTCCGATGCGACGTCAACGTCTCGGTGCGCAAACGCGGCGCGGCCGAGCTTGGCGTGAGAACGGAAACCAAAAACCTCAACTCGTTCCGCTTCGTCGAAAAAGCGATCGATTACGAGGTCAATCGGCAGATCGAGCTGATCGAGTCAGGCGGCAGAGTTTTGCAGGAGACACATCTGTGGGATCCGGTGAAGGAAGAGACCCGTCCGATGCGCTCCAAGGAGTTCGCGAACGACTACCGCTACTTCCCCGAGCCCGATCTTCCGCCGCTGGTCGTGCCACCCGCGATGGTCGAGGAGATTCGCCACGCGATGCCCGAGTTGCCGTCCGACCGGCGCGCGCGCTATGTCCGCGACTACGGGCTCAGCCCGTACGAAGCGGGAGTGCTGACCTCCGAGCGCGAGACCGCGGATTATTTCGAGGGCGCAACTCCCGGACTCAAAAATCCGAAGAGCGCCGCCAACTGGGTGATGACGGAAGTGCTGCGCGTGGCCAACGACACCGGAAAGCCGATCGCCGAGGCGGCTCCAGCGGCGGGCGAAGTCGGCGCGCTGCTCAGGATGGTCGAGGATCAAAAGATCAGCCTGAACGCCGCCAAGACGGCGTTCGCCGCGATGGTTAAGTCACACAAAAGTGCGGACGCAACTATCGCCGACCTGGGACTCGCGCAGGTTTCCGACTCGAGCGCGATTGCCGCGGCATGCGACGCGGTGATCGCCGCCGAGCCGGCCAAGCTCGCCGAGTATCGCGGCGGGCGCGACAAGTTGTTCGGATTTTTCGTCGGCCAGGTGATGAAGTCGATGGGCGGCAAGGCCAACCCCAAGGTCATCAACGAAATCCTGAAACAGAAACTGGCGGGATAATCCGGCGTCCGCTACTGACGCGGCCGAAGCATCAGAAAGGCGGGATGCCTGAATGGGGCGCCGGGCTTAAGCTTGCGCGACATATCCTCGAACACCGAGCGCGCCTCGCCATCGCCACTTTGCCCAACCATCATGCCCGGACGCAGCACAAATTTCGCGTTGTCGCCGAAAAAGCGCAGCGACAGAGTGCGGCGGCGTTTGCCGCGATGAGTGGGCGCTCCACCGTGGAGCATCGCGGGATGAAAAACGATCACGTCGCCCGGCTCGACGCCGAACGAAACGATGTCCCAGCGCGAACGATTGGCCTCGATATCCGGCAGCCGGGGCATCGCGTCGCCGGCATAGAGCGGCGCAGTATCGTCAGCGGGGTCGAACCTCGAGCCGTTGTACAACACGCCACGATGAGAGCCGCGGACAAATTCGAGCGAGTCTTCGCGCGCGACCGGATCGAACGAGATCCACATCACGGCGATCTGGCCCCCTTCGATCGGCAGGTAGGATGAATCCTGATGCCACGGCGTGCGCCGGCTCTCTCCACCGTCTTTCAAAAACACCTGCTCGTAGAGGAACCATACGTCGGGCGCGCCCCAGAGCGCGGCGACAAGATCCGCGGCCGGCGATTCCAGCAGCATCCGCCGGTAGCCGGTCAGCGCATCGGGGTTCAGCAGATCCTGGTAGAAGCGATCGGGAGCGTCGGCGGTACCCTGAAATTGATTTGCGGCGCGGCCGGGATTGGCGAGGCTCCATTCAAACGCGGCGCGCGCGCTCTCGAGCGCGGCGGCATCAAGCACCTGGCGCAGGCACACGACCCCATCAGCGGCGAACCGTTCCCGCATCGATACAACTTCAGCGCGATTCATCGAACCTCCCGCGGCATCAGAGGACAAACTCGTTTTCCTCTTCGCACAAGAGAATCGCGACCGTCAACCGGACGGCAAAAAATGAAACAGCGAAGCGATCTCAGCGTCTGTGATTTTTTTGAGTCGGCCGCCCTTCTGTCATCCTCAGAAGCTGTGAGTGAATTGCCGAGAAGCACTTCGGACGGGGAAAAAGCCGAATGATTTCAGGGGTCCGTTTCTTAGAGTTTGTAATTTTTTTGGTCTGCGGCCCTTTCCGTCATCCTGAGCGGCGGCTGTTTCGGCCGGAGTCGAAGGATCCCGGGCGTCCGTGCACATCATCGCGATTTCCCCTCAAACCTTCCCAGCGCATGCGTATCGGCGCACTGCTCGCACTGCGAGTGAGAGTCAGAACGCCAGAGGATACAGGTCGCCCCCGAACGCGGAGTAGGCAGTCGTAAGGTTCTGCATGCCGTTCGGGATCCTTCGACTCCGGCCGCAGCGGCCTCGCTCAGGATGACGGAAACGGCGGCAGAGTCAAAAAAATCACAGCCTCTCAGCGTGAGGGGCTGGCGGGAGAATTGTTCGAGTTGCTGAATGCGCCGCTGGCTGCTACTCCGCCGACCACGCCGCCGGCGGCCGCTGCCGCGCCGGCACCCGCGATCGATCCGGTGCCAAACCCTGATCCCGCGGCTGCGGCAATCGCGACGGCGGCGGTCGGTATCAAGGCGCACGGCACGATCGTTTTGAAGCCCGGCTTTACGTCAACCGTATTCGTGGGCGCGGAAAGATTGGCGACTTCGACGGTGCCGTCAAAGACGGCAACGTCGGTGAAGCGATGGCACCCCTCGAACTGTTTGCGATCGACACCCTCCTGATAGGAGACGTCGTACTTGGTGCCGCGGGCCGCTGCCACCGCGTTAGGAGTATGAACTTCGAAATTCGGCGCTCCAATGCTGGCCACGTGGGCCACGTAGGATCGAACCACTCCGGCCATCAGGCTGATACGGTCGCCGGTGGTCGTGGCGGCGCCGCGCTTCGGGATGTCGAGCTTGACCTTGGACAATTCGCCAATTTCGAGCGTGCTGCTGTCGAGCAAGGTGACGGTCGCGCTGGAAGCCGCGGCGGTATCGACCTCGTCGCCATCGAAGACGGCTGTTCCGACTACTGCGTTGGCGGATTTTCCGGCGTGGAGAACCTGCACCGCCCCGGTCACGACGGTCATGGTTGCGTCTCCGGTCTGTGCCGACGCGGGCGCGGCTATCGCGATTGCGATGACGAGCGCCGCAAGCAGCGCAAGTGGTAGCGCTCTGGAGGCACCAAGGCCACGAGGATGTCTGAGGTTAGAAGTCAAGTTTTTAACCCTAAGCATAGTATGGCTCAAAATCGTCCCTTAACTAAGCATTGAAAGCGCAGATAAGGCAAACTTCAATATCAGCGAGATTTGACAAAGGAACTGCCGCGCCATATCGGATTGTCGAACGCGGCGTCGAGCCATCTCTTCGCCGAACTTCAACCCTTGGGTAGTCCGAGCGTCCGTTCGCCGATTATATTGCGCTGAATCTCGCTGGTGCCGCCTGCGATCGTGTACTGGCGGGAGCTGAGGACGCGATTGAGCCATCGCGGCGCGTCCGGCACGACGGCAGTCGGATCGCCCAAGAGTCCGTAACCGCCCAGGAGCTCGGTCGAGAAGCCTGCAATCCGCACGCCGAGTTCCGAGCCGAACAACTTGAGCATCGATCCTTCCGGCCCCGGCGGCAGTCCTTTGAGCATCCGCGTCAGCGTGCGCAGGCGCGCATATTTCGCTGCCTCGCAATCGATCAGCAACTCCGTCAGCCGCTGGCGGACCCACGCCTGCGCCCACGCGGGATGGCCGCCGATTTCCACGGTCTTGGCCAAGGCAGCCAGACGCTCGACCTGCGCGCGATGGCCTCCGCCGCCGGCGAAGCCGCGCTCGTAGCTAAGCGTGGTCATCGCGATTTTCCAGCCTTCGTTCACCTTGCCGACCAGGTTTTCGCGCGGCACCTGAACATTGTCGAAGAAGACTTCGTTGAAATGCGCATGCCCGTTCATCGTGACCAGAGGGCGCACCTCGACGCCGGGACTCTTCATATCCATCAGCAGGTAGGTGATTCCCTTGTGCTTGGGCGCGTCGGGGTCGGTCCGCGCGAGCAGGAACATCCGGTCGGCGTACTGCGCGCCGGAGGTCCAGACTTTCTGGCCGCTCAGGAGAAAATAGTCGCCCTGATCGACGGCGCGCGTGGACAGGTTGGCAAGATCGGAACCGGCGCCCGGCTCGGAATAGCCTTGGCACCAGATATCGGCGGCGGCGAGGATTCGTTTCAGGTAGCGATTTTTCTGCGCGTCGGTGCCCCACTGCATCAGCGTAGGCCCGCACATGTTGAGCCCGAAGTAACCCGGCATGATCGGACCGCGCGCGCGACCGTATTCGTCGTCCCAGATGAATTGTTCGATTACGGTCGCCGAGCGGCCGCCATACTCGCGCGGCCATGCGAGGCCGCCGTAACCCGAGTCGTAGAGCTTCTTCTGCCACGCGCGGCGACGCTCGAAGATCGCGCGATTGGGCGCGATCCTCTCGTCCTGCGCATCATCGATCTTGAGGTCTTCAAGCAGATTGGCGCCGAGCCATCCACGAACCTCGCGCCGAAACGCCTCCTGCTCCGGAGTAAATTCAAAATCCACGAAGTCGCCTCAGGACTGGGGAATCACGGACGCCTCAACGCTGAGTCCGGTTCCATCTCCGCTCGGCCGATAGTGAATCATCTCGAATCCGATCACCCGCCCGTCCGAATCCTTCATCAGAAGTACCTCGTCAGTGGTTTCCTGACTGATGGCTTCCTTGCGCGGATCGTCAAACCAAACGGTCAAGGTCTGACCGATCATGTCATGGATTACCCGGATTTTTTCCATACGATCTCCCCGGATTTCACGGCGTCCGCGCGATATGCGGTGATCAGAAATCCTTCGCCATTCTCGCGCCGCACAACCGCGCAAATCCAGCGATTGGAATCGGCTCGGTAGAACATGAAAACTTCAGAGTCCTTACGGCTGCGTCTCACTTCCTTCGGGTATTCGAGAGCTAGTTGGACTTCACCTTCCCGCCCGGCGAGTATCGGATGCTTTTGCCCGACGATATAAGCCCAATAGGAATGAGAACACCTCACGGTAAACCCGAGCGGCGTCGGGATCTCAAAGAGAAGGTGATCCGCCATTCAATTCAGTGCGAAGGCGCGGGCGGCGTTGTCCCATAGGATTTTGCGGCGGCTTGCGTCGGAGATTGGCTGCTTCAGGATTGCGCCGATGCCCCAGGGGAAGGTGCCGTCGGGATGCGGATAGTCGGTGTCCCAGAGGAAATTGTCGTCGCCGATTATGTCGATCGCCGCCTTCATGGTGGGTTCGTCGCCGCGAAACGCGACATAGAAATTCGATTTGAAATACTCCGTCGGGCGCCGCTTCAGATACTCGTGCTCAGAGTTGCCGCTGAATCCCCAATGCTGCTCCATCCGCTGGAGCCAGTACGGAACCCATCCGCCGTCCGCTTCGACCTGGACCACGCGCAGCTTCGGGAATTTTTCGATCACGCCGTACCAGATGAGTCCCGCCATCGCGGCCATCGCCTCGAACGGATGCGACAGGATGTGCCCGGTGACGTGGGTGTCCATCCGGTCGCCGAATGACTCGACCGAGGCCGAGGCGGAATCATGCGTGGAAATCGGAAGTCCGAGCTTTTCGACTTCGGCCCACAGCGGAAGGTAGTCGTCATGGAAGAGCGTGCGGCCGCGGACCGGATTGGGCCGCACATAGAAACTGACCGCGCCCTTTGCGGCGACGCGATGCGCCTCCTTGATCGATTCCCCGACATCCTGCATCGGCAGGATCGCGGCCCATCGCAGGCGTTTGGCGTCGCGCGAGCAGAAGTCCGCGCTCCAATCGTTGTATGCGCGGCAGCATGC
The DNA here is from genome assembly GCA_050736695.1 of Binataceae bacterium (SeqCode). Lineage (GTDB taxonomy): Bacteria > Desulfobacterota > Binatia > Binatales > Binataceae > JBARDN01. Next base: position 19,996 of record JBOHWH010000025.1, read on the forward strand.
CGCCAACAGTTTGGGATCGCGAAATTCGCGCCCGAGCATCTGGCCCGCCGCAGTCGGATAAATGATCTGGACGTCGACGCCGTTCTCGTCCATGTCGACAATCCTGCTGTCGGCACTGAAGCCGGTCTTCGCCGCGCGCTCGAAGCGCTTCATCGCCTTGCGCACCGCGTCGAGGAAGCCGGGCGCCGCCATCGGGTACTTGCCCTTCTCGCGCGTGAACGGTTCGCCTTCGACCAGGAACGTGCGCCGGCCGGACTGCGGTGCGATACCCATCTTCGGCGCTTCGGCTTTGTAGCGGCTGTCGATGTACTTCTCGAACACGAACTCGGGTTCCATGAGATGCGTATCGGCATCGACGATTTTAAATCCGTCTTTCATCGTTCAATCCTCCTTCGATAAATTTTCGCGCGAATCTCACTGCCCGTGAGGAATAATTAGTGCCTTCACGCCCTGGCGCGCGCGCAGCAACTCGAAGGCTTCGATCCCATGCGAGAGTTCGTAGCGATGCGTCACCATCGGGGTGAGCGCGATTTGCCCGGAAGAGACCATCGCGATCGCGCGCCGCCAGGTCTCAGGCGTGCGGATGCGCGAATTAATCCAGGTGACGCCGTGGAAGAACAGGCCGCGCAGATCGGTGGCGGTGAGGCCGCGCGCGGGCCATCCGACTTCGACAAATTCGCCGCCGCGGCGCAAAAGCTCGCGCGGCGAATCGATCGCGCCGGATGCGTCGAATAGCGCGTCGGCGCCGCCTTCGGGAAGCTTGGCGCGCACCTGCTCGATCCAGTCGCGATCGCTCGCGCATACCGTCGTGAAACCCATCGTGCGCGCGAGATCGAGGCGCCCGGAGTCGGCGGCAAGCCCGGTCATTACAATCGAGCTGACGCCGAGCGCCCGCGCCGAAAGCGCAACCGAGAGCCCGATCGGTCCCGGTCCTTCTATAACCGCGCTGTCGCCGGCTCTAAGCGACGACAACTCGACAGCGTGCAGGCCGGTTCCGAAGGGTTCGAGCAGCGCCGCGGTTTCGAAATCCATCGAGGCCGGCACCAGATGCGCATTACCCACCGGCGCGATCGTGTAGTCGGCAAACGCACCCGACAGCGTTGTCGGCGAGGCGCACAGATGGAACCGCCCGGCCATGCACGGAGCGCATCGCGCACAATGCCCGAACGGATCGAGCGCGACGCGGTCGCCCGGTTTGAAGCCGGTCGCGCCGCGCCCAACCTCGACCACTTCGCCCGCCGGTTCATGCCCCATCACGAACGGCATCCGCGCGACCATGCGCTCGGCGCCGAGCTCCCATTCATAGATGTGCAGATCGGAGCCGCAGATTCCGCACGCGGCGATTCGGACCAAAAGCTGATTGTCGCCCGGATGCGGGGTCGGCATCTCGACGATTTCCGCGCCGAACGCGGCGCGAGTCTTCGCGATCGCTTGCATTGCGTGCCTCGTCCAATCAATACGACTTCGCACGACTTGTCGTCAAAGGTGAAGCGCCACCAAGGCGGTACGAAGAAGACCGAACTATGTCCAGTGGCGCAGCGGAGCGCCGCGGTAACGCATGCGCGGACGGATCAGGCGATTGTCGGTGTATTGCTCGAGCGCGTGCGCGATCCATCCGGCGGCGCGGCCAATTCCGAAAATCGCGGCGGCGATTGCGCGCGGGAACCCGAGCATCCGAACTGATACCGTCAAATAAAAATCGAGGTTTGGACGCAGGCGATCGCGTTTCCACACCGCCTCCTCGACCTTGAGCGCCACGTCCAAGAGCTTGCCTCCTTTGCGCCGCGCAAGAGTCTCGGCATGGGTTCGCAGAAGCACGGCGCGAGGATCGCCGGCGGAATAGATCGCATGGCCGAAACCAGGGGGCAGGCGATGCTCCCGCGCGATCGCGTCGAGGGAGTCGGCGACCTTCGTCCCCGCGGCGATCTGCGCGAACATCTCTTCGATCCGGTCGCACGCGCCTCCGTGAATCGGGCCTGAAAGCGAGCACAACGCGGCGAGCACCGACGCGAACAGATCGGCTCCGGTGCTCGCCACCACGCGCGCCGCGAAGGTCGAGGCGTTGAGCTCGTGCTCGGCGCAGGCGACCAGCACGCGGTCCAGCGCGGCCACCGCCCAATCCGGCGCCGAACTTTCCGCAACAGTCAGCAGCAGCCGCGCCGACATTCCAGCGCCATGAAATGGTCCGCTGCCCATCTGATGACTCGCCAGCGCGAGCGGCAGTTGGCTGACAATCAACTTGGCGCGATCGATTCGCGCGCGTGGCGCGTGGCGGCCGTCCCACGCGGCCAGCGCCGGCAGCATCGCGGCGAGCCGGAGCAGAGGCGGCGCGTCGCGGCCCACGGTCTCGGTCGCGGCCGCGACTTCAGGCGCCATCCGCGCACCCGCAATTTCGGCGCGCAGCGCCGCGGTTTCGTCAGGCGACGGCCGTTCGCCATTCCACAGCAGCAGGCAGACTTCCTCGTAACGCGCATGCTCGACGATTTCCTGGATCGGATATCCGCGATACGCGAGTTGCCCATCGATAATCGAGCTGACACCCGACTCGGCGACGATCACGCCGGGCGCCGAAGACTCCGAATTTTTCGGCTGCGCGACCGTGACCCACGACGACGCGTCGGGCAATGAGCGCCCGCGCCGTCCGCGCTCCGGCGTCACCACACCGCGCAGCGCCTCGATATCGGAGCGCCGATAGAGCGCCTGGCGTCCGATCCGCCGGCGATAGCTTTTGAGCCATCCGCGGCTGACGTACGCATAGAGAGTCCCGAGCTTAACGTCGAGAGCGCCTGCGGCCTCGGATGCGGTCAGCATCTGGGCGCGGTCGGAAATACGAGCAGCCACCGGGCCATGACGCCATCGGCTGCGCGCGGGGTCAAGAGCGGTGTCCGATGGATTCATCAGGAGATCTCTTGCGTTCAAGTTATGTCTAGTGATAACAACATATATGCAGTTGAAACCAGGGAGAACTCCGCGATGCCGTCACCAGCGAAATCCAGCCACAACTTTGCAGACCGTGCGCGCGATTTCGGCACCCGAATCGATTGGGGCAAAACCGCGGCCGACTACGGACGCCATCGCGCAGGCTTTCCGCCCGCGTTCTTCGAGCGGCTGGCGGCGATGGGGACTATGCATGAAGGCGCCGCGCTCGATCTCGGATGCGGCACCGGCACGATCGCGCGCGGACTCGCGGCGGGCGGGATGCGCGTCACGGGGCTCGATCGCTCTGACGCGATGATGGAAGAAGCGGCGCGGCTCGATCGCGAGGCGGGAGTCGCGGTGCGATATGTAAACGCGACTGCCGAGGCGACCGGGCTTGCGGAGGCGAGCTTCGATCTGGTCACGGCGGGGCAATGCTGGCACTGGTTCGATCGCCCGCGCGCCGCGGCGGAAGCGATGCGCGTGCTTCGCCCCGGCGGCAGAATTGTGATCGCTCATTTCGATTGGATTCCGACGCCGGGCAATGTCGTGGAAGCGACCGAGGAACTGATCGAAAAATTCAACCCCGAATGGAAGCTGAGGGGCGGCTCGGGAATATACCCGCAATGGTTCCGCGACCTCGACTCGGCCGGATTCAAGCCGCTCGAGAGTTTCAGTTTTGATAGCGACGCGATTTACACGCGGGAAGCCTGGCGCGGCCGGATTCGCGCGAGCGCAGGAGTCGGCGCGGCGCTGAGTGCGGAGACGACGGCGGCGTTCGACGCCGAGATGATGCGGATGCTCGAGTCGAGATTTCCCGCCGACCCGATCAGTGTGCATCACCGCGTGTCGGCGGTAATCGGCACCAGACCTTGACGCGCGGAATCTTCCGGCGCCGGCGAGGGCATTATGAACAGACCTGCCAATATCGTTAATACCGAAGATGTCGCCGTGACCGAACTGGCGCACGCCCGATTCAAATATCGGCGCCGGATGCTGAGCGCGGCCGCCGGAGGCGCGCGCCTCGGATGCAGTTTGTACGAAATCGCGCCGGGTGAATCGGCATTCCCGTTTCACTACCACTGGGCCAACGAGGAGGCGATTTACGTCCTTGACGGGACCGGAACGCTTCGGCTCGGCGAGCACGAGGTTGGAATTCGCGCCGGCGACTACGTTGCGATTCCGCCCGGCCCAGAGCATCCGCATCGCCTCATCAACTCGTCGGACCGCACGCTGAAGTATCTGTGCTTCTCGACGCAGATCGATCCCGAGGTCGTGGTCTATCCGGATTCGAACAAGGTCGCGATCGCGGTCGGTCCGCCGCGCAAGCGAATCTTCGCCGGCGTTTACCGGATGGAGTCGGGCGTCGATTATTACGACCGCGAACCAGACGCATAGCGCGCTCAGGCTGGCGCAGGCGTGCGCCCAGCGCGTCGATGACAGCCAGTTGACGCACGCCGCTAAGTCATTTGTAGGGCGGGCCTCCGCCCCGCCGACGATCACGGGCGAGACGCCCGCGCCACTGTGTCGTTTTCCTTGTAGATGTAGGGGCGGCCCTGTGTGGCCGCCCGTTTCTACCCGTCGTAGCGATTCCTAGTAGCCAGTTGGGGCGGACGAGATTATTCGCGCGAGAGTAACCCCTGTAGCTCTGCTGGATATGCGCAAAAACAATCGGCGGCGCCGAGTTCCGTTGAAGTCCCGTAGCCCCATCCCGCGGCTATGGTCAAGATTCCGGCGGCGCGGCCGCCTTCGATGTCGTGGAGGCGATCGCCGATCATCGCGCTGCGTTGCGGCTTTAGGCCCGCGGCGCGCAGCACGTACGGCACAAGCTCCCGCTTGTCGGACAATCTTCCGTCCTGATCGCTTCCGAAAACGCCCTCGAAGAATTCGCGGAGCTTGAACTCTGCAAGGATTTTCAGAGCGCTGGGCTTAAGCTTCGAGGTCGCGACAAACAGGCGGCGGCCAGGCGCGAGGACCGAAAGCGTCTCGACAATTCCTTCGTACACCTGATTTTCGCGGTAGCCGATCGATTCGTAACGCTCCAGGTAATGAGCGTAGGCGCGATCGATATGGTGCTTATCGCGCGTGCCGAAGAGGCGCGCAAAGTTCTCGCGCATCGGCGGTCCGACGCACCATCCGAGCGATTCCTCCGGCGGCGGCTCCGCGCCAAGCGTGCGAACCGCGTACTGGATCGATCTGATAATACCCGGACGCGAATCGGTGAGAGTTCCGTCGAGATCGAAGAGCAGGTTGGTGATTTGCATTCGACTGTCGCCGCTCGACAATTACGCTGCTTGGAGATTATAGGGAAGCTTCGGCAGGCGACGCGCGTCAAACAGGAGCTCGAGCATGGAATTCGGAACTCTGATCTTCACCAAGCCGGACACAATCGCGCACGACGTACCGCACGCGGAGGCGCGCGGATTCTCGCACGCATGGATTCCAGATTCCCACATGATCTGGGGCGATACCTACGCCTGCATGGCGATCGCTGCGGTCAGCACCAAGCGCATCAAGCTCGGTACCGGAGTGGCGATCGCGTCGAACCGGATTGCGCCGGTGACGGTTCATTCGATCGCGAGCATCAATCAGCTCGCACCGGGCCGCACGATCCTGGGCTTCGGAACAGGGCATACCGGGCGCCGCGTGATGGGTCTGCCGCCGGTGCGGCACGAGGATTTTCGCGAGCAGGTCCGCGTGATACACGATTTGCTCCAAAGCGGCGAGGCTGACTACCGGACCGAAGGCCTGGAACGCAAGATTCGCTTTCTGCATCGCGATCGCCGCTTTATCAACCTGGACGACAAGATTCCATTCTACATCGCCGCCAACGGACCGAAGACGCTCGCGCTGGCGGGCGAGTTCGGCGACGGGATTATCACCACCGGCGTCGCGACGCCCGACCGCGTCACGGCGGTGCGCAAGCATGCGCAGGTGGGAGCGTCCGCCATAGGCCGGGACGCATCGAAACTGCCGATCGTGTCGCTCACCCACGTATGCGTACTCAAGCCGGGCGAGGCGATCGATTCGCCGCGCGTAAAAGCGATGACGGGACATTGGGTGATGGCCGGGATGCACGCGATCGTCGCGGGATACGCAAGTCCGCATTCGTTGCCTGCCGGAGCGCGAAAAGTCTATGACGCGTATGCCGAGCACGTCGCGAGCTTGAAGACACCGGCGGGCGAGCGCTACCTCGACGTGCATGTCGGACACTGCTGCTTTGTCGCGCCGGCGGAGAAAAGGTTCGTGACCGCGGAAACGATCGCGGCGACCACCATCGTCGGTCCGCGCGAAGCCGTGCTCGAACAGATCCGCGCGCTCGACAAGGCCGGCCTCAGCCAGATTTTCCTTAACCCCCCGATGGACGGATTCGACAAATGCCTGGATGACATCTCGCGCGACCTGATCGAAAAAATCTGAGCGCGCAATCGGCACGCGGGCCGCGCGGTTGCCCGGCCGCGACGCGGGCCCTAGACTCGCGCGATGGCGATGGGCAAAGAGATCGCGCGGGCGCGCCGGCTCGGACTGGTGCATTACGCGCAATACCGGAGCCTGCGGCTGCGCAACCGCTTCTTCAAGGTCGCCAACCTGATCGGGCCTGAGCGCTATGAATGTCCGTGCTGCGGATGGCGCGGGATGCGCCTGCTTGATTACGTGCGTGAGAATGTAACCGTCCCGGCGTCGGTGTGTCCGCGATGCCGCAGCCACGAGCGTCATCGCGCGCTGGTGGTGTATGTCGGGAATCTGCTGCGCTCGCTTCCGGAGCATGCGGCGATCCTGCACTTTGCGCCGGAGCGCGCCTTCGCCCGGGCGTTCGCGGCGCATCCGAAGCACTTATACGCCGGCGTCGATATTGGAGCGCGCGCGATCAGTGCTCGGGCCGACATGACCGCGATCCCGTTTCGCGCCAACGCATTCGACCTCGTGCTTTCAAGTCACGTGCTTGAGCATGTGGAGCACGAGCACGCGGCGCTGGGCGAGATCGCGCGGGTGGTCGCGCCCGGGGGGCGCGCGCTAATCATGGTGCCGATGGTGCCGGATTGGGAGCGAATGCCGACGGCGGAATTTGGCCGCGCGAATTTTCAGGGCCACTGGCGCCAGTACGGAAGCGATCTCGCCGGGCGCATCGCGGCCGCGGGTCTTCGATGCGAGATCGTGCAGCCGGACAGATACGTGCCGCCGGAACTGCGCGTGCGCTACGGTATCCGCGACGTGCCGCTATTCGTCGCGAGCAAGGCCGCCTGAAAGCTAGAATGGGTAGTTGATTCCGGAAAAGACCGCGGCGCCTTCGCCGCCCCAGCCGACATCGACGTAGCCAACCACGAACGGTTCCGCGATTCCGCGAAATCCGACTCCGCCGACCGGGTGCAGCGATTGAATCGCGATCGGATTGTAGCCAAGCGTATGCCCGACGCGGCCCGCTTCGGCAAACGGGGCGATTTCGAGCGTCCCATGGGTGCCGAACAGGTTCGCGTCGTAAACCCGGGTGCGAACCTCGATATTCGCAACCGCAAGATTATTGTCAATGAATCGGCCGGTGCCGTAGCCGCGCAGCGGCTGCTGATCGGCTAGCTCGCTGTCATCGCCGCCGAGCCGGGCCAACGACCAGAACGGGATCTCGCTTGCAGCGGGTTCGTATTCCATGAATAGATGCCCAGCGATAGTGATTCGTTTCCCGATCGGGATGTATTGGCGGACCTCGCCACCAAAGCGATTGTAGGAGATCGAGCTGCCGAATCTGCGATCGGCGATTCCATAAAAGACCCGGTAGAGTCCGCCACTGCGTGGAATATCGACGGAGTCGCGCGTGTCGTACTGGAGCACCGGCTGGGTCAGTATCTCGCTGCCGCCGCCGAGACCCTTCTGCTTCGGGAACTGCGCCGAAATGTCCGGTAGGTTGTTAAATGCGCCGCGCTGGATCCGGACCCATCGTGGCCGCTCCATCACCGAGAATTGCAGCTTGTCGGTAAAATTGATGCCGACGACGGCCTCGCCGAAGAGTTGTTGGGTCGTGTAGTTGGACTGATTGCCCTCTGAGGAATCGTTGCCGACGCCGAAGAACCGTTCGGTTGGATCGCGCTCGAAATACAAGCGGGCTTCGTAGGTGAACCAGTTCTTGTGGGTTCGGCCGCCCTGATAGTCAAGGTCAATCTTGCGCGCGATATTCCACGACCCGCCGGCGATTGCATACCAGTTGACGTCCTCTGAGGGGTAGGCGAGATAGCGAAAGTTGCCGCCGGCGCCGAGCGCGGTATTCCAGTTGATGTCGGGCGCGATGATGTTGCGAATCTGATCCTTCGAGTCGGTATCAAGATAGACCGGCAGGATGCCAATCGTGGTGCCGCCGTTGGGATCGGTCGCGATCTCGGGGACAGGGATGACTGGCCATGAGGTGGGATTATAAAGATCAAACGCAGCCGCCGGCATCGCCAACAGCAATGCGGCCAGCAACGTGGCAAGCGCAATCCTGATTTTCATTCGTTGAGTTTCCGCGACTCTAAACTACTCTGAACTACTCTGAACTTCCGTGACTTTTAGGCCCTGCGCAACTTCGATTCTCTTCGCGCGTCAGACCAAAGTCCCTGTCCGCGCGCAGCGATGAACAAAAGTGGCAGTCTTGGCGAGAGGGATCAACCGTGCGGCGGTAAAAAAGTCCGCACGCCGGCCGTAATTGAATCGCCGGCGCGGAAGCGGCGCGTTAAGGGTAACTTCGGCTTTTCGCCGCCGAGCAAAATGTGCAAGGATTCGGAAGCGGATGAATCCCGTATCGCGAAACCGGCGCGACTCGCATGACGCGGGCGCCCACCGGCGCCAAATTCATCGCGGCGCCGCGCGGCGGAAAAAATCCCACGGAGGAATTCCAGATGGCTAAGCGGGATGGCGGCGAACTGATCGCCCGCGTGATGCGCGAAAATCGGGTTCGCTATTGCTTTGCGATTAACGGCGGGCATCTCTTTCCGATCCTCGCGCAACTGCGCGACAACGACATCAAGCTCATCCACATGCGCCACGAGCAGGCGACAGCCTATGCCGCCGACGCATACGCCCGCAGCTCGGGCGAGGTCGGAGTGTGCATGGTCACGGCGGGATGCGGCCTGACCAACGCTGTCACCGGGCTTTGCGTTGCCGGGCTGACCAACAGCGCGGTGGTTTGCATATCGGGGCAGCATCCGAACACCGAAGACCACCTCGGATCGTTCCAGGAGGCCTACGGCTCTGAAGTCGTGAAGAGCTTCTCGAAGTTCACCAAGCGGGTGACCGACTGGAGCACGATCGAATTTGACTTGCGCTCAGCCTTTCGCGAAGCGATCTCGCCGCCGCAGGGCGTGGCGCTGTTCGAGATTCCGCAGAACATCCTTTATCACCATGATGAAGAGGCCGGACAGCGCAAGGGCGCGCGCGGCTTCACGATGGACGATGTGCGCGGAGCGGGCGATCCGGCGAAAATCGATCGCGCGGTCGAGATGCTGCGCGCGGCCGAGCGTCCTGTAATCGCGGGCGGCGACGGGCTGTTCTGGTCGCAGGCGGGCACCGAGCTGCGCGAGTTCGTCGAGCTCACCGGAATTCCGGTTTACACTCGTCGCGCCGGACAGGGCGCCGTTTCCGAGGAACATCCGCTCGCGATTCGCGGCGCATGGAAGAAGCCGTTCACCGGCCGCGCAGATGTTGTGCTGGCGGTGGGCTTCCGCTTTTGGAGCGGCGAGCATTTCGGGCAGCCGCCCACCTGGACCGACAAGGCGAAGTACATCCAGGTTGATCCGACTCCAACCCGAATCGGATGGCAGGTCAACGCGGACCTTCCGATCGTCGGCGATTGCAAACTGGTGCTGCGCCAGATGATCGATCGAATCAAGGAACTCAAGCTCGACTTCTCGAAGAACAAGACGTCCGAATGGACCAAAGAAGTGGGCACGACGCGCGCGCGCTTCGAGGCGCAAATCAAGGAACAGAACGGCAAGGTCATCAACAACCAGCCGATTCATCCCGCGCGCCTGTGCGAAGATTTGATCAAGGTGCTCGGCAAGAACGCGACCACGATCATCGACAGTTTCACACTCTCGGGATGGATGAGCCGCGCGTTCACCTGCCGCTTCATGGGACAGGTGATTGACGCGGGGCCGCTGGCTCCCGTCGGCCACGGCGTCGGGATGGGCATCGGCGCGCAGCTTGCGCGGCCGGGACAGCAAGTGGTGGTAATCGAGGGCGACGGCGGATTGGGCATCGGCGGCTTCGACATGGAAACCGCGGCGCGCTACAAGCTGCCGATCGTCACCGTGCTGTGGAACAACAGCTCGTGGGGTCCGAACTTCGATCAGATGCCGGGGCTCAAGGGAAAAACCGATCCGTTCAACATGCTCAAGGATATCCGCTACGACAAGATTTTCGCCGAGATGGGATGCCACGGCGAGCAGGTCGAGACAGCGGAACAGATCATTCCGGCGCTCGAGCGCGCGTTCAAGTCGGGCAAGCCCGCGATGATCAACGTGATCGGCGACACCAGCGTCGGCAATGCGACGCTCGGCGGAAACCTGCTCGGATCGACCGGCTCGAAGGGCTGACCCGCCGCGAGGTCATTGTATAATCAAGCCGCGGGAGGCGCTTCGCGCGCTCGTCCCGCGGCCTTTCTTTGCGGCACTCAGAGTCGTGTTATTCCGGAATCCGGATGAACCCCGAGGGTCGAAATGAAACTTAAACCGTTACTTCTCATTTTGCCGGCGCTGTTGTTCATTGCGTGCAAGTCAACGACCACGCCGATCTCCTGCCCTGCTGGTGCGACTGCGATGGGCGCGCCGCCGCCCGCCGGCGATGAAACCTGGTGCCAGAAAATGGTGGACGGAAAGCTGGTCAAGGAAGGGCCGTTCGCGCTCTATCGCTCCGGCGGGACCTTGATGATGCAAGGCTCGTATCACGACGGCAAGCAGGACGGCGAATGGACGACGTGGTACGACAACGGACAGAAGAATGCGATCGATCATTACAAGGATGGCGTGCAGGACGGCGAGCATATCGGCTGGTACACCAACGGAAAAATCTCCGCCAAGGGGATGTATCAGGACGGCAAGCGCGAAGGCACCTGGAAGCGCTGGGACGCGCAGGGTTTCAAGAACTGGGAAGAAGTTTACAAGGACGACAAGCGGATTTCCTGAGCACGTCTGCCGGCGCGCGGCGCATCCGGAACTATCGCGTGACTATCGACCTCAAAATCATCGAGGCGGACCTGGCTAATCCCGCGCACGCCGCGGCACTGATCGAACTCTTCGATCTCTACGTACGCGACCCGATGGAGGGCGGCATGCCGATGCCCGAGACGGTCAGACGCGGGCTCGTATCCGCGATGCGCGCGCATCCGGCGTGTTACGTTTTTCTTGCGTACCAGGGAAGCGATCCGGCCGGGTTCGCAATCTGCTTTCTTGGATTCTCGACCTTCAGCGCGCGTCCGCTCATCAATATCCACGATATCTCCGTGCTCGAGGTGGCGCGCGGCAAAGGCGTGGGCGCGGCGATGCTCGCGCGGATCGAGGGGAAAGCGCGCGCGCTCAACTGCTGCAAAATTACGCTCGAAGTCCGCGAAGACAACCACGTCGCGCGCGGGCTTTACCGCAAGTTCGGATTCGCCGAAGCCGTGGCCGGCACCGCGCGCATGGAGTTCTGGACCAAACCGCTCGCGTGAGCGATCGTTTTAATCGCCCTCGCCTACCGCGGCTAGCGCGATTCCCTCAACTGCGAGCTCGGGAACGTAGAAGGCCTCGGGCGCTCCCCAGACAATCGCGGGCGTTGCGCGCGATCCGACGGCGATCGGCGCCTCGAAGACCTGGGCGATATTGGCGTTGATACGCAAGCTATTCGGCGCGAGCGGCTCTGCGAGTTTTCCGCCGCGAATCATGAATGAATCGCCGCTGATCGTGCAGGTGAAATCGCCGGCGCGTTGCCCGTTTATCGGGTAGGTGTACCAGACCCGGCCGACATAGATTCCATCGCGAATCGCGTGAATCATATCTCGTTCGCTGACTCCGCCGCGCGCACGCATGAAAACATTGGTGCCGGCGCTGCCGGGACGCGAATCGAAACGGCGGCCGCCGCCCTCGCCCAACCGGTATCCGCTGGACGGCGGAAATTTCGTCTCGGCTCCCAGCGGGCCCAGTTTCTCGGCGCGCGCGGCGTCGGTTTCGAGACGATGCGAATCGTAAATCGTCGAGAGCAGCCCAACGATACGGCCGTCGCGAATCAAATCGACGCGACGCGCGGGCAGTCCCTCGCAGGTGATCCGCCTGCGTACCGCTCCCGTGCGGGCATGCGGATCGTCGAACAGCGCAAGCCTCTGGTCCATCACGCGCTCGCCGAACCGTCCGTGGTACGCTGAGCTTGAGGCGTGAAACGATCCGGCGGTCAGCGAGCCCATGACCATGTAATTGAGAATTTCCGCGACTGGCTGCGCCCCGAGAATCACGCGGTAGCTGCCCGACGAAGGACGCGCGCCGCCTCCGAGCGCTAGCGCGCGCTGAACAGCACTACGCCCCAGGCGGATGGCCTCCATTCGCATCGCGGCAATCGACGCGCCGAGCGCGCTGGCAGTTCCCTTGGCGTTGAGCGATTCGACGAGCGCGGTAACCGAAGCGCTGAAATGCGCGCTTTCATCACCGCGCAAATCGGCAAAATTCGAATTCGCGATCGCGATTCGATCGCGAATGATCGAAATATCGCCGCCGAGCACCAGGCTCGGGTTCTGGTCGCGCGCCACGGCATTGTTTCGAAAGGCTCCGAGTGCCGCGCCGACCGCATGCCATGCGGATTGCGCGAGCGTGGAATCACTGGCGCGAGAGAGGTCTCCATGCGCGACAGGCGCGGCGGGCGGCTTGGGAGCCGCGGCCGCGAGCCCAGGAAAATGCGGATCAGTGACGGTCGCGCGGCGCGCTCGCGCGATCGCGGCGCCGAGAGCCGGCAAGCTCAGATCACCCGCCTCGTAGGCGGTGCCGACTTCGTGCGCGTCACGCTGCATCACGATTCGCACCTGAAAGCCATCGGCGTGCAGGGTCTTCAATTCTTCGACGCCGTGGCACGGAATATCGGAGGTGTAGCAGAGGCGCGCGATACGATTTTCCGCTGACGCGGCATAGATCTCAAACGCGGCGATATCGCGTTCACGTGCCAGCTTTTGCGCCGCCGCGCGCACGAATTCCCGGAGCTCCGTGACGGTGCGCACTATCCGCCACCCAATCGCGCGCGCGAGCGCAGCGTCGGTCCGCCGTTGGACATCCGCTTCACCTGCATCGGCTGGCCCTTGCCGCAATTCGGAATCGCAATCAGGCGCAGATCGTCGCCGACCGCGTCGACGTTCATGAAAAAGCGCCGCGAATCCGAGATCACGCTGCCCGACCGATAGAGCCGCCCGATTCGTCCGTGATCGATTTCGTAAACGCGGCGCGCCGAGATGCGGAAGTTCTCGCGCGATTCCGCAATCGATGGAATCTGATGACCGCACACGTAATAGCCGTGCTCGACGTCCGCGATAATCTTTTCCGGCGCCGTCTCGCCGGGCATGAAAAACGTGTTCGACATTCTGATCAGCGGCAGATGCCACCCCTCGCTCGCGCGCGCCGATCCATTCGGCTCGACGCCCAGGATCGCCGCGGTCGCGCGCGAGTTCAGAAATCCCGCAAAGCGCCCGCGCTCGAAATGCATCACGCGGCGGCCGAGCGTGCCCTCGTGGTCGTAACGATATTGGCCGTAGCCGTCGAGCGAAGGGTCCGAGCACGCCGACAACAACGGTGAAGCGACCATTTTTCCGACCTCGTTGTCATTGAGCGAGCGTAGAAACCAGCTCCGGCCGGCGTACGCGGCTTCCATTTTGAGCGCGCGGTCCGCCTCGCTCGGATGGCCGACGATTTCGTGGGCGATCAGCGCATTGAAATGCGGGTCGGTCACGATCGTAACTTCACCGTCGGGCGGTTTCAGGACGGGCGCCGCCGCGAGCGCGCGCGCCTCGGACGCCAGCTCGACTGCGAATTTTCCCAAGTCGGGATTCGGCATCAGCTCGCCGCGCCATCCTTCTTCCAGGCATTCTAAGCCGCGCTGCTGGCCGATAGTGTCGTAGTTTTCCTGATGGCCGCCGCCGCTTTGGGCGACAACATACGAGTCGCCCTGTGAAAAAGCGAATGCCTGCGAAATCAGGCTGCCGCTGGCGTTCGCAAAGAGTTCCTGGCGCAACTCCGTCATCGCGGCGACAACGTTGAAGGCGATCTCCGGGCCAAGCGCGGCCACGGCGCGCGACGCGTCGAGCGCGAGCCGCTTGAGTTCGTCGCTCGCTATCGTACGAGGATCGCGCCGAAACACCGCGGCGATATCCGCGCGAATCGGCTCCGCCGGCGGCATCGCGAGCGTCTGGAGCGCACGCGCCGCCGCGCTCATTCCGAGCGCTTTCAGCATCGCGCCTTTTTCCCGCGCACTCGCACGCGCGCGAACGTATGCCTCGTCAAGGCCGCCGCGCAAAACCGCGACGAGCTTCGCGGGCCGCGCGGCAAGCACGCCAACCTCGGCGCCGATCTGGCCATCGCCGACGGCGCCCGAGCGATCGCGGACCTGCACCGAGATTGAGCACGACGCGCTCTCGCTCTCGACGCTGTCGCGCGGCGCGCCGTCAGTCGCGGCGCCCGAGCGATGCGCGATCGCCTCGAAGCGCAGCTCGGCGTAAACCGCGTCCTTGTGCGTACGCGTGAATCCGCGCAGCAGGCCTTGCACCTCGCGTTTCAGGTACTCAATCGCTTCGAATATATCGGACGATGGCATCGTTACATTCGCGCTCTTAGGCGATCTTGTTTGTAATGTGTAGAGAGGCCACTCATTATAAACATTTGCGAACCAATATAGTAATCGACGACTAATTAATGAAGCGCGCGATGCGCGCCTCGGGAGCCGCCACCAAGCCGGAAACCGTCGAGCGCGCGCTCGAATTGATGGTCGCACTGAGCGCCCAGGAGAATGTCCGGCGCCCGCGGCGAGTCATGGCTGGGATCCTTCAAGGATTCAGGTACGACTTGGACTTTCATCGCACGCGAAGGCTACTTGAGAAACTCGAGTGCCGCCCGTCAAGCGCATTCTTGACAGCAGTTCCACTGGACCGTTATTCCTTCTCAGGAGCCACCCGCGTGACCGATGGCGGCAGGCATATAGCCGGCCGTAGGGCGCCAGCTGCGGATTTTCTCCAATTCCGCGTCCGCGCTACGAGGAGACGCGAATGGCTTTCACTCCTTGCCGGATTTTCTCAGCCGTGCTGGCGGGCATTCTTTTCTGTGCAACACCCTGCGGCGCACAGAACGCGAGTTCACCGCAAATTTTATCGGGTGCCGTCCAGGACGCTCTTGGCCGCCCGGTCCCCAGCGCCACGGTCACGCTGAATTCTCCGGCCGGGAAGTCCGTCTCGAACACAAAGACCGATGATCGGGGTCTCTTTCGCCTGAAGGAACCCAACTCCGGCACCTACGTGATAGCCATACTGGGCGCAGGCTTCATTCCCTCGCGAATGACCGTGAAACTCCCTCAACGCAAAGCGGTACCCTTCAAGATTACGTTGGAATCGAGGCAAGCTTTGGTCCTTCCTGTGACCACGAACCGAATTCTCGCCCAGAACGGTCTCTCTCGATCCGGCACGAACAAGTACACGCTGACGACCAGGGACATTACCAACCTGCCCGAAGGTGAAGCGACCGGTCTCAATGAGGTGATGCTCCAGATGCCGGGCGTGGCGCTCGATCAGAACCAGGAGATCCATATCCGTGGCGAGCACATGGGAATCCAATATCAGATGAACGGCATCCTGCTCCCGCTGGACATGAATACCGATCCGACCTTCACTCAGCTGCTGAACTCCTACTTTGTTCAGAGCGTCAGCCTGATGGATGGAGTCTTGCCGGCGCAGTACGGCTACCGTACCTCGGGCGTCATCGACATCCGTACCAAGAACGGATGTGACGGCGGCAAGAATGACGCAACGGTAATGGGCGGTCAACGCGACACGGCGCAGGGCAACTTCCAGCTCGGGGGCTGCAGCGGGAACCTCGGCTATTTTGTGACGGGCACTTTTCTGCAGTCGAATCTCGGCTTCAGCTCGGCGGTTCCGGCGCCCGACCCGATTCATGACGCGGTTACCCAGGGACAGGGATTCGCCTACCTGACCTACGCACTGGGCCCAACCACCAAACTCAGCCTGATTTCCGGTATGACGTTAGCGTTCAACCAGTTTCCGAACCAGCCCAACCTGTCTCCGCAATACCAGCTCAACCACGTCAATCCGGCATCGTATCCATCGAGCGAGATCGACTCGGGGTTAAACCAGCAGGACTATTATGGCGTGCTGGCGCTCAATGGCGCGCCAGGATCGAACTGGAAGTATCAGCTGGCCTATTCAGCGCATTACAGCACGCAGACCTTCTACCCCGATCCAATCGGGGATCTCATTTACCAAGGCGTTTCGTCGAACGTTTTCACCAGCGATCTCTCGAACACGCTGCAGGGCGATCTTACCTATCGCGCCGGGACGCACACACTGCGCGGCGGCTTCTACCTTGGCGAATACGGCGTCGAATCAGACCAGAGCTCCCAGGTGTTTCCGATCGTTGGCGGCACTCCAGCCACCGCGCCAATCTCGGTCACAGCGAACTCGAACAAGATCAACCTCGTGTATGGCATTTACTTCGAAGATACCTGGCGGATTACGGACCGATTGAGCGTCAATTTCGGCTCCCGTTGGGATCGGGTTACTGGCTTCACGGCCGACAGCCAATTCAGTCCCACGATCAATTTCGTCTATAAGCCGCGGACCGACACTACGCTACATGCTGGCTTCGCCCGCAATTTTCAGTTGCCTAATTTTCAGAACGTGTCGCCGGGCATCTTCAGACTCTTCCGAGGCACCACCGGAGCGGTTGGGACCAGCCCGGCCGGCAACACGGCGCCGTTCGCGGAGACCGATTACACCTGGGACGCCGGCTTCACCCATCAGTTCTCGCCCCGGCTTGCGTTCGCCCAGGACAACTATTTCCGAATAGATCGCCATTACCTCGACGAGGGGCAGTTCGGGTTCGTGCCAATCGACGCGCCGCTTAACTACGTTCGCGGCTACGGCGGCGGGACCGAGAACTCTTTGACCTACAATCTTGTGAATCTCTCATTGCGCGCGAACCTCTTCATCGCAAGAGAGGAAGACATCGGCGTGGCGTCCGGGCAGTACAACTTTCCGTCACAGGAACTGTCATACATCGATCGCCACTACATTGTCCTCGATCATACACCATTGGTCGGTGCCTCAGGCGGCGTCGCGTATCGCTGGAACGACTACCAGTTGACCTTCGATGGCTTGTTCAGCAGCGGACTGCGCGGCGGTTTTGCAAATCAGACTCAACTTCCCAAGGTGTGGCAGTTCAACCTGAGCGCTGCGAGAGACGTTACGATTCCGGGATACGTCAAGATCACGAATCGGAGCATTCTTCTCAACATCTTCGATCGCACCAACCTCATTCGGCCCGCGAACGGTATCGGAGTCTTTCAGGCGGCCTATGGGCCGCGAATCACCGTTTATGACGCTGTGACCATACCGTTACCTCGATTCTGAAAAGAGTGTGGCCTTTCCTCCTCACTCCGTGCCAAAGGTCTTCGCGGTAAAACCGCGCGGCGCTCCGCTATGAGATACTCCCCAACGCCTCCAATCTCCCCTCACACCGTGCTCTAATCCGCTCCGCCTGCCCTCGATTGGGCAGACGGCATCTCTGCTTCGCCGCGGCTCCCATGGGTGGGGTTCGCTGCGTCAGATACCGTGGAGCGCGTCAATTGTTATTAGTCAGTGCGCTGGCCGTTGCGGGAATGCTGCGGGCCTGAGCCTTCATCGATCGCGCGGGTCCCTGTCGAGCTTACTGGATGCTGATTGGAATCCGCACGTCGAATTCGGAATCGATCGCGACTCCGTCCTTCATTCCCGGAAAGAAGCGCCACTGTTTCAGATCGTCGAGCAAGATCCCGTTGAGCCGCGGGCTCGGCGTCGGCGTGGTCAGCGTCACCGTCACGGTTCCATCATATGCAACTTTGAAATGCGCTACCGCAACCGCCTGGAAGACGTCCTGGCGGAGATCGTCGGGAATTTCGGGAGTCGGCGCGTAAAGAGCGCGCGCGCCAAGCGTGTTCGATCCAATTCCGCCGCCCGATCCTGCGCCGCCTTCGCTTCCTGCTCTGGCTCCTGGAGCCGCGCCTCCGCCTGCCGCCGCCGAGCCCGAACTCGCCGACGCGGTGCCCGCGGGCGCCGCTTCGCTGCTGCTCTTGAGCGTGCCCTCGGGAGAGACGGGGATCGGCGGCGGCGCCGGCTCGGCCTTGTGATGAACGTGGCGCGGTTTCGGCGCGAGGTGAGGAATCGGCTTCGCGATTGGCGCCGCCGCGGGAGTTGCGCCGCCGCCTCCTGCCAGGCCGCCGATGGGAATTTCGACGATTCGCGCCTCGACCGCGTTCTGTGGCGAAATCGGCTGCGGAGTCTGTTCCAGCAACGAGGAGAAAGCGAACAGCAGGATCGCCCAGGCGATCACCGCCGCCGGGATGAGCCACGGCAGCCGCCGCCACGGATCGTCGAGCGGCGGCATTCGCGCGTATTGCAGCGCCGGATTCATTCGCGCTTCACGGCGATCATGAAATGCTCAACGCCTGCGCGCCGCGCCTGCAGCATCGCCCGCACCACGATTCCCTCTGGCGCGGCACTGTCGGCGTTAACCACGACGCCGGGGTCGCCGCCGATAAGAGGTTTCAACGCGAAGGCAAGCGCTTCGAGCGTGGTGGGCGTGTGGCCGAGAAAAATCTTGCTGTCTTTCGTGATCGTCAGGGTGACAGGCTCCTTGTGATTCAGATTCTCGGCGTTGCCTTGCGGCAGATTTACCGTGATCGAATTGAGGCTCTGCATCGAGAGCGAGGCCAGCATGAACGTGACCAACAGAAAAAACATCACGTCGATCATCGGGATGATCTCGATCCGGCCGCGGCGGAATTCGCGCGCACGTTTGAGCTTCATCGCCCCGCCTCGGCAACCCTGGGACTGCGCCTCGACGGCTCCGCCGACTCACGCGCGTCGGAATCATCGCCGCCGCCGTCCTCCCGATCGAGCCGGATATGATCGACCAGGCGCGAGCCGAATCGTTCCATGTGATCTAGCGCGCGCGATTGCATCTTTGAGAAGAAGTTGAACGCAAACAGCGCGAGGAGCGCGATCAGCAAACCCAGCGCGGTCGAAATCAGCGCTTGCGCGACGCCCGAAGTTACCTTCGCAGGGGCGACCAGGCCGGCGCCGCCGATTATCTCAAATGCCTCCATCATGCCGGTGATGGTTCCGAGCAGCCCCATCAACGGCGCCGCGGTGACGACGGTCTCGAGCACCCACAGACCTCGGTTAAGCGACTTTTCGATCTCCCCCGCTTCGTCCCCCGCGCGCGATTCAACCCACCACGCGGGTTTGTTCCGATTGGCCAGGATGACCCGAATAAACCGTGCATACGCATTGCGCACGCCGAGCGCATCGACCTGCCGCGCCAGAGTGTCCCACGAAAATCCGAAGGTTTCGACAAGCTCGGCGGTCTCGGCCGGCATCCGCAGGCATCGGGAATACATCACAGCGCGATCGAAGATTATTATCAGCGCGATCACTCCCAGAAGGAGCAGCGGATAGACCATGTAGCCGCCGAATTTGATCGCTTCCCACGCCGCGTTTAGTTCACTCATGAAATTGGCCTCGATCTGAGCTTCTGCATGATAACCGCAACCCTCACGGCGTCAGCGTGCCCGCCTTGAAGGTCGGAAATTCCCACTTGATGCCGCCGTAAAGCGCGCGGCGCGGACCGTATTGAGCTGCGAAAACGCCGATCCCGGAGCCGTTGCGGATCTGGTAAATGTCGTCACCCAAATTGATCACCGCCGCGCGCAGAACCATCGCGCCGCGATTCGCAGGCATCGCGATTCGCTTCGAGATTCCAGCATCGACCTGGATGTAGAAGGGCAGGTTTCCAGTGTTGGCAAAGCCCTTCCTCAGACCACTCTCGTAGTTTCCGGCGACGCTGAACATATAGCCATTCCAGTTATAGATGGCGCCGACCGATGAAGTGAATGTTTGATCGTGATCAAGGAAAATATAGTGACTACTGATATATTTGAGTTCGCCGGGTGCGAAGTTGAATTGTCCTGACTCGACCTGGGTTCCCTGGGCGACGCTATACGCGAAATTTCCATAGGTATAAAGATTGCCGTGAGTGTAGGAGCTTGTGAACTCAGTGCCCCACACGCGGCCCTTCGCGTAGTTGAAGGTCTCGAAGATAAGCGCAGGACCGAATTGCCCCTCGTCGATCAGGTCGGTGGCTTTTTTGTAATAGGAATCGATCCCGATGTTCAGGCCTGGAATCAGATCCTGCCTCACGCCCGCATCGAAATAGTGATCGCGCTCGACCGTCGGAGTGCTGTTGCCGGTCGAGGCCGGCGCGCCGGTCGTTCCTTTGAACTCCTTGATCGAGGTCACGGTGACGAGCTCAGTCGGCGGAGGAGTGAAGTATCTCGCGTATGCGGCGTGCAGCGTGGTGCCCTTGCGCGGAACGTAAACCAGTCCGACGCGCGGACTGGCCTGGTCGGCGCGGACCAGGCCGTCATAGAGATCGAACCTTGCGCCTACATTGATCGTGAGCGGTTCAAACGGCTTCCATTCATCCTGCGCGTACACGCTATAGGTCCATGCCGTAATCGCGGTATCGTCAACCAGCGATATCGGAGTAGTCAGTGGGACTCCGCCGACGATCGGGAACGTCGATTCGTGATTATCTATTTCCGCCCGTTCGCCATTGAAGTATCCGCCGATTCTGATCGTATGCTTGTCGAAACCGTGGTATGCCGTGTCGGCCTGAATTCCGTTGGACCACACACCGCGGAACACTCGCGATGAAGCGCCGTTGAATATGAGATCGCCAACCGGATCGGGATTGAACGCCACCGTCGAATAGCGGCTGAACGGCGAGATTTGGTAGTCGAGATTGGAGCCGAATTCGCCCTGCAGCGCGAGAACGCCGAAGTAGGTCTGTTCGAACTGATCCTCCGCGACATCGGCCGATGGATAGAGCGGAACCCCCTTCAGCGCAAAGACTTGGGGCTGATCGGGGTTCGCGGGAATCTGGAAGTGATTCACCGCGGTGCCCGTGATTAGGCTCAGCCGCATAGTCGAATTGATAAAGTAGGAAAAATAACCGAACCCAGAGCCTTCGTGCGCGGTATCGTGAATCGCCGTCGGCCCCGGCGTTGGCGGCTCGACGCCGCGATCGGTATGTTCGTACTGCGCAGTCACGAAGTAACTGAAACTGCCCTTTGATCCGCCGTACTCGAAGCTGGGCTGCTCGGTATTGCGCTGGCCGCCGTAAAACTCAACATCGCCACCGTTGTCGAGCAATCCGTCTTGCGTCTTGATGTCGATGACTCCCGCGGTGCGAAGGCCGAACTCCGCGGGCAGAGCGCCCGTCAGCAAGCTGACGCTCTGCGCGATGCGCGGACTCAGAGCCTGGCCGAAGCCGGTGATTCCCTCGGGAAGCTGCACACCATTGATGCGGTACTGGAGATTCGCGTGGTCCCCGCGGACATGCAATTGCCCGAACGAATCCTGCACGACGCCGGGCGCCTGCAAGAGGACGTCGTTAAGGGCGGTGTTGTTGCCCTGGGGCAGCTCCTGGATCGCCTTCCGGCTGAAGCGATATACGCTTCCGCCGGTTTGCGGCGATAGCGCGTTGCGCGACTGATCGAGTTTCTTCGCGGCAACCGTCATGCTTAGAGCGGCTTCGGACTCGAGCGCCATCACGACCGGTTTCGCGCCGGCGCGAGTGACCGTGACGAGGTGCGTGCCGGTTTTAAATCCGGACTTCTTCACGATAATCGCATAGAGCCCGGATTGAGGGGCCTTTATTGAGAATCTTCCGCTCTGGTCCGACTCCGTTTTCGCAACCGATTTTCCGCCGCTGTCCTGTAGTTCAATTAAAGCGCCGGCGATCGGACGCGCAATCGCATCGTCGATCGTGCCGGCGATTTTCCGGTCGGCGCCTTTCGATGGTTCCTGCGCCCACGCTGTCTTGGCGATCGCCATGATCATCGCAATCAGGGCAATCCACACCGCCGCCACTTCTAACCGTCTCATCTGACACTCCCATGCATCGATCCTCCCGGCGCCGTGCGACGCGGGATAGCTGGGTGCGCGCGCGCCATCCCGGCACCCGCGAACCATGTCGATCGTTTAGATAGCGATGGAGATCAGATGACGGCGGGAGGCGCCCGTCCGAACAGCGGAGAATTAAATTCAAACGGCACGAAAGATCGCGCCGCAAAGGACCGAGGCTTGAGGACAACGATTGTATGGCCGAGCGCCGGCGCCGCCGCCAGCGCGGATGGCGTGTGGCAATGATGCAGGCAGATCGGGCAGAGATCAGGATTGGCGGCGCTCGATGAACTCTGCGCAACGGCCTTCGCTCCGACCGGCGGATGAAAGTGCGCGGCGCCAAGCAACTGCACGACGACGAGCAGCGTCAGCGCGAACCAACTAACGCCGCGCTTCATCGCACCGCTATGTTTTGCACGTATTGCCGACAACTTTTCTGCGCCGCTCGCCCCCAAGTGATTCTTAAAGTGGCGATATGAAATCCGCCCGCGGACCGAACCTAGATTATGCCCTCGCGCTTGAGCGACTCAAGACGCTCGGCGCCGAGGCCGAGCAGCTCGCGATAGACTTCAGCGTTATGCTGCCCGAGCAGGGGCGCCGGCTTAACCTCCACCGGCGAATCTTCCAGCCGCACGGGGCATCCCGGCATCGTGAAGTCGCCGCGCTGCGGATGCTTTACCGTCACGATCATTCCGCGCTCGCGCATGTGTGGATCGTTGAGCAACTCGACGCTGTCGAGGACCTTGCCGCACGGCACTCCCGCCTCGCCCAGGATCTGCATCACCTCGTGCTTGGTGCGCTGCGAGGTCCATTCGGTGATTGTCGCAGTCAGCGCGTCCAGGTTTTTAAAGCGCGAGCGCGCCTCTTTGAAGCGCTCGTCCGTGGCGATTTCCGGATGCCCGATCGCCGCGCACAGATTCTGCCACATCTCCGGCGTGGTGCAGAAAATATAGCAGTAGTCATTGGGACCGCCGGGTGCGCATTTGAAAATGTCGCCCGGCGCGCCGAGCCGATTGCCGTTGCGCCCGGCGGGCTTGCCCGAGGTGTACATTCCCATGATCGCGACGCGGCAGAAATTCAGCACCGCCTCCTGCATCGCGACTTCAACTTTCTGGCCTTTGCCGGATTTCTCGCGCTGAATGTACGCGGCCAGCACTCCGATCGCCGCGTGCATCCCGGTGCCGGTATCGCCGATCGTAGGACCCGGCTTAAGCGGTGGAGTCTCGGAGGTGCCCGTCACAGACATCGCGCCGCCGGCGGCCTGCGCGATCATGTCGAAGCTCTTGTATGCGCTGTAGGGTCCGGTGGTTCCGAAGCCCTTGATCGTCAGGTAGATCAGGCGCGGATTGATTTTGCGCAGTTGCTCGTAGCCGAGGTCAAGACCCTCCAAGGTTCCGAGCGAATAATTCTCGCTCAGGATATCGACCTTCTTGATCATCTCGATAAACATCGCGCGGCCCGGTGCGCTCTTGAGGTTGAGCGTGATGCCGCGTTTATTGGCGTTGAGCAGCATGAAATAATACGAATCGAAGCCGGGTTTATCCGCCAACGACCAGCGCCCCTGCTCGCCCATCTTCGGCGACTCGACTTTGATCACATCCGCGCCCAGCCACGCCAGCATCTCGGTACACGACGTGCCGGCTTCGAACTGAGTGAGATCCAGCAGCTTGACGCCCGCCAACGCTTTTTCCATCGACGCTCTCCTGTTGCGCGCGGGGCGAATTCGGCCGGTTCGCGCGCCGCGCGTACTTCGACCTTTGTAGCGCCGCGCAAGTGCAATCGGCAAGCCGCGCCGCAAACGCCGGGTTCGATCGCAGAGACAGCGCTATTGGTTCGATGCCGCGGTCTGATAAATCTTGATCGGGCATGAGCATCGCCGCACACACCAAACTTGCTTCGATGCGCGAGGAACTAAATCGCATGTTCCTCGAGCGCGGCGATCTGATCGACGGCGCGCTGGTCGCACTGCTTTCGCACAGCCACGTCCTGTTGATTGGTCCTCCGGGAACGGCGAAGTCGATGCTCGCGGAGGAGTTGTGCATGCGAATCGAGGGTGCGAACTATTTCCAGTGGCTGCTGACCCGTTTCAGCACGCCCGAAGAACTTTTCGGCGCGGTGAGCCTGCGCGGACTTGAAAACGACGACTATCGCCGCGTGACCGCGCACAAACTGCCCGAGGCGCACATCGCTTTTCTGGACGAAATCTTCAAGGCCAACTCGTCGATCTTGAACGCCCTGCTGACCGTGGTGAACGAACGCATCTTCCATAACGGCCGCGAACGAATCAGCGTTCCGCTGGTTACGATGTTCGGCGCGTCGAACGAGCTGCCGGACGAGGAAGAACTGACCGCGCTTTACGATCGCTTCATGCTGCGGTTCATGGCGGACTATATCGTCGAAGACTTTCGCTTCCTCAAGATGCTCGAGGGTTCGGCTCCAGCGGAGCGCACGCGCCTTAGCTTCGCGGAATTGAACGAGCTCGGCGCCGCCGCGCGTGAGGCCTCTATCCCCGGCGCGATCCTGCGCTTGCTTGCGGAGCTACGCCGCGCGCTCGGACGTGAGCAGATCATCGTGTCGGACCGGCGCTGGAAAAATTCGCTCGCCGTGATGCGCGCGCACGCAATACTGCTGTCGCGCACCGCCGTCACCGAGGACGATCTGATGTTCCTCGATCATGTCCTGTGGAAAGATCCGGAGGAGCGGCCCAAGGTGACTGAGGCACTACGCCGGATCGTGCGCGGTTTCGAGGAAGAGGCGCGCGAGCTGCTCATCCAGAGCCAGGAACTGCGCGAGTACGCCGAGCGGCGATGGGACAGCGAGGAGCTGCGCCAGCGCGCGGTAGTCGAGGCGCACGCGAAGATCGCGAATATCCTGGTGAAGTTCGACAATCTGCTGCGCGAGGCCGCCGAGGACGGCCGCACGATCGCGGGCGTTGACTCGATGCGCTCGGAAGTCCGCGCGATTCAGGAATCGATGCTGCGGCGCACGCTCGGCGCCTGACCCGCGATGCCGGCAGAGGAGTCCACGCCCGCGATCGTTCTGCGCGCGCGCGACTACGCCGAGTCCGACCGAATCGTCACCCTGCTCACTCGCGATCACGGCAAGCTTGCGGGAATCGCGAAGGGCGCGAAGGCGTCGCGTCATCGCTTCGAGCGCAAGCTCGAACCGTTCTCGCATGTGATTCTGCATTTTCGCCGCCGTCCGCACGGCCAGCTCGTTTTCATCACGCGCGCCGAGGCCGCGGATCTCGCGCAATATCCAATCGATGAAGACCTTGGACGGATCGCGCTCGGCGCCTATATGCTCGAAATCGCCGACGCATTGACTGCGCCGGAGGGCGAAGCCGCCGAGGCCTACAGGATTCTCACCGACGCGATGGCTGCGCTGTCGCTCGGCTCGGCCGACGCGGCGCTCAGGCAGGCGTTCGAATTGCAGATGTTCGGATGGGCGGGCTTCGGACTTGACTTCGAACGCTGCCGGATCTGCGGCGATCAGCAGGGCGCGGAAACAAGAGCACTCTATTTCGTCGTGGGACGCGGCGGTGTCGTCTGCCCGCGATGCCGCCCGAGTCTTGCCGATGGCGCGATCAAGCTGCGCCCCGAAACCGCAGCCACCCTTGCGCGGCTGGGCAGGTCGTCGCTTGCCGGCGCGCGCGGCGCGACTCCGGCGGGCAGCGATGGCACGGCGGCGCTCGCACGATTCATCAACTCAATTCTGGATCGTAAGCTGCGCAGCGCGGAGTTTCTGGATTCGATGATCGAGAGCGTGGGCCGTTAAAATTTGTGCTATGCGGGACTCGATTGACTTCCGGCACCAGTCTTTATGAAAATACAGTCATTCTGCTGAGACCTTATGCTATGCAGTGTCTGATTGAGGCTTGACCGCAAAACCCTGGTTTCTTACTGCTGAATCGACTAGTGTCGAGCGCTCATATCTTCAAACGTAGGTCCGCAGGTGTGTTCGCATGGCGAAGCTGGAGTTCCTCCGCCGATACCCGATCGCTCTTCTCGCAACCATAGCCCTCTCGATCCTGCTGCCAATCTCGCGCGCTCGTGGCGAGGAACAGATGATTCCGATACCCGGCAACCATTCTCACGCAGTTGAGAAGATGGTCGCACCACAACCCGCTCCGGGCGACACGGTCCTTACGATGAGCGTTGCTCTGAACCCGACCAATCGCGCCGAGCTCGAGCGTCTGATCGCCGCGCAGCAGGATCCGGAGTCGCCCGAATATCACAAGGCGCTCAAACGCGGTGAATTCGATCGCCGCTTCGGTCCCGATCCGGCGGTGCGCACGCAGATCACGCGATGGCTGACGCAAAAGGGATTCAAGATCGTCAATCCGACGAGCGATCACCACTCGATCAGGTTTCAGGGGACTATCACCCAGGCACAGGACGCTTTCGGAATCGTCATCTATACGGCTGACGGTGGGATGCATTACGGCAACCTCGCGGATCCATCGGTGCCTTCGGAATTCGTGAATGCGATCGGATTCGTCGATGGACTCGACAACCTGCGCGGCTGGCATACTCCTATGCGCTTCGTGCCGGGCGGCCCTGCCTCGGACGCGAAACTGAGTGCGCTGTCTTCGGCGCACAAGTCTGCCGCCGCCTCAAACCGCGACGCAGGGCAATCGCAAGTAACGATCGGCGGTGTTACCGGCTTCGGGCGAATGACTTCTACACCTTTTACGACGAGGCGCCGTTGCTGGCCAAAGAAATCACCGGCACTGGCGGCGGTTGTATCGGTCTGATCGAGGTTTCAGATTTTTCCCCCGCCGGCATCGCCAACTTCAATACTCAGTTCAATCTGACCGCCTTCGGCAGTGCTGGCGGCCCGACTCTGACTGACGTACTGGCTCCGGGCAACGAAAATCCCGGGACGAACGAACGCGAAGACGAGACGATGCTCGATATCGAGTACGCGCACGCATTCGCCCCCGGCGCTTCCATCAAAGTCTACCTTGCCGATCCCGGCAGCGCCGCCAACCCCAACGACATCAACGCTAGCGTTGCCGCGCTCACTTCCGCGGTCAACGATGACGCGTGCACCGCAATGAGCATCAGTATTAAGTCATGCGGATTTCCCGACAGCTTCTATACCGGCGCGCTCAACACGACTTTGCTGCAGGCCCAGGCGCAGATGCAGACAGTCTTCGTCGCCGAAGGAGACGAGGGCGCAGCTGAATTTAACCCGAGCGACTGCAGCGAATATGGGGTAAGCCCAAACGTCAATGAACTGGCATCGAACCCACTCATAACCGCAGTCGGCGGAACCCAATTCATTCCGACGTACGAGAATGGAAATGATGTCGGATTCGTCGCCGAACAGGCGTGGAACGAGATGTCACGCGATTCTACCGGAATCGCATCGACCGGCGGTGGTCTCAGCACGGTATTTACCAAACCCACTTTCCAGACCAACGGCACCCCGGACGACGGCCAACGCGACGTACCAGACATCTCGATGGAAGCGGCGTGCTCAACCCCCGGGGTCTTTTCGGTGTTCCCGGATCGGGCTAGCGGCAACGCGGTAAAATGCTGCGCCTGCGGAACCAGCCTGGGCGCTCCGATATGGGCGGGAATCACCGAGCTAATCGTGCAGACCAACGGCGGAGGCGTCGGGACGCTCAACCCCACGCTCTACTCGCTGGGTAATAGGCAGGATACGGCGAGCACGGGAATCCGCGATGTCATCTCGGGCAACAACGATTTCGACAATACGTCGGTGAATCCATCTGTAGAGGTGACGGGGTTCACCGCGGCCGCGGGATACGATCTCGCTACAGGATGGGGAACTCCCGACCTCGCGGTTTTCGTCCCGGCATTCCTGGGACTGCCGGTCCCCACGACGACGCCGACGGCAACCTCGACTACCAAACCGACTCCGTCGCGAACTCCGACCCCAACCAGAACCCCGACGGCGACTCCGACACCCGGACCGGCAAAACTGACCATCACCAAGTCGATCAGTTTCGGCAAAACGACTGAGGTCGGTGATACCAGCAAGCCGAAGGACGCGACGGTCAAGAACGCGAGCCCCAAGAAAGGCGGCGGAACCGCGATCATTGCGACTGCGACGACCGACAACCCCTTGTTCGCCGTTACCGAGCGATGCTCGCCCGCGACCCTCGAGCCGGGCAAGAGCTGCAAGATCGGGGTCACGTTCAAGCCGATCAGCACCACGGCGGTAACTGGCCATCTGATTATCGACAGACAATGCGGCCGGCTCGCCGCAGATGATCCCGCTATCGGGAACCGGCAAAGCACCGAAGGTGAAAAAATAGCTCGAGATTAGCCTACAGCCGCGCGGCTACGGCGCCCATTTCGCGGGTGTCGTAGCCGCACAGTCCCGCCACCTCGTTCGCGAAGCGTGACGAGTTCATCGCCTCGAGCATCGCGCGCACCGGTGCCGACGACATCCCGGCTTCAGGCACCGCAAGGTCGTAGTGCTCCTCCCGAATCGAAACGAAGCCTAGGCCATACGCCTCGGCCGCCACGCGAAGCGTAACCCCGACGTCGCCCTGCCCTGACGCGATCGCGAGCGCCACCTCGAGATGCCCGCAGGCTTCGCGGTTGTAGCCGGCGATCGCCGCGGGCTTCAGCTTGAGCGCGGCAAGCGCGTCGTCGAGCGCAATGCGCGCGCCGGCGCCCGCCTCTCGGTTGACGAGCCTGATACGCGGCCGCGCAAGATCCTCGAAGCCGCGAATTCCGAGCGGATTCCGCGGTGCCGTCGCCAAACCGAGCTCCCAGCTCGCAAATCTGACGATCGCGGTATGACGATTCTTGAGCGCGCGGCTCACCGGGCCAAGGTTGTATTCGCCGCTTTTGGTGTCGCGCAGATGCACTCCCGCAACGTGCGCGCGTGCTGCGAGCAGCGCGTCGAGCGCGCCCATGCTGCCGCGGGCGAGTGCGATAATTCTGAACGGAGCATGGCGGCGCGCGACCCAATCGGCCAGCAACGCGACCGCTGGATCGCATCCTGCGACGATTAGTGTCGCCTCGATCTCCGCCTGCGACACATACGCCGCCACCGACACGCGGCGGCCCGCAACCTGGCTGACGATTCCGTCGGCCGCTATCAGATGATGGCGCACTGGTGCCGTCGGGATCGCAACGACTCGGTTGCCGACCCGCGCGAGCGCCACGCGCGTTCCGTTTGCGATCCTTGCATCGCGTGGAGCCGTCGCCCGCACCTCGGCCTGAGATTGCGCGCCGAACAACGCCTCGACGGTTTCGCCCAGCTCGCGCGCTAGCGCGATCGCGACGCTGACGCCGGGCTGATACTTGCCCGACTCGATCGCGCCCAACGCCTGGCGCGAGATCCTCGCGCGGCGCGCAAGTTCATTTTGGCTGAGTCCGCGCGCGATACGCGCGCGCCGGAGATGCTTCTGAAGTTCGGCCATGATGCTTGTCGGCCCGCCATGATGATGGCATAACAATTCGGTCATGAAAATACCGGCGCGATCCACCTTCGTCGCGATGCTCGCTGCATCGCTCTTCACTGCCGCGTTTGTCGCTCCCGCGTCCACCGCGTCGCCGCAGGCCGCGATCAATCCTGGTGTCGGCGGCGTGTTCCGCTATCTTATCCCAAGCCTCGCGGCGCCACCTGCATCGCCGGTTCCCGAGCAACCGGTCAAGCCGGGCTTTGCCGGAGCGCTCGAAGGCTTCGTCAATAACTGGCGCACAATGGTCTCGCGCACCCAGGCGGATCAACCTCACTGGATTACGCCGCTGGTGATGGTGACTCCGCGTCTCGAGCAGGAGCTCCGCTACGATCAATTCTTTCAGTCGGCGCGCAACGGGCTTGCGACCGACAACTTCGGCGCCGGCAAAGGACTCGAACTGATTCCGCAAGAAAATATCGAAACCATTATCGGAATCCCCGCGTTCCTGAAGCGCAACATGCCGCGCAACACCGGCGGCTTCGCCGATTGGCCGTTTCTGGTCAAGCTGCGCCTGCTCTCGGCCGACGAAGAGCACGGCAACTATATCGTGACTGCGTTCCTGGGCTTCAGCGCTCCGACCGGTTCGAACGTCAACGACAGCGGCCACGGATTGTTCACGCCGACGATTGCATTCGGTAAAGGCTTCGGCGATTTCGATTTTCAATCGACGGTTGGAGTGATCTTTCCCGCTGGCGGACTCGATCGGTTGGGGATGCCGGTTGCGTGGAACACCGCCTTTCAATACCGCATCGCAAGATACTTCTGGCCCGAGGTCGAAACCAATTACTCGTGGCAGTCCTACGGCGCAGACACCGGCCACAACACACTCTACATCACGCCCGGTTTCGTGATTGGCCGTATCCCGCTTCACAATCGGATCGGCCTGACCTTCGGCGCCGGCTACCAAGTCGCGGTCACGAAATATCACAACTACAACCACAACGTCATCCTGACCGCGCGGATCCCGTTCTGATCGGGGTATCGATGCTCACCACCTGCATTGGCTTCAGAAGCGTTCGAGTACGGATACTTGCCGCCGCGATCGTCGTCGCGCTCCGCGCGATCGCAGCTCCTGGCTGCGCGCGCGCGGCGCAGCCCGATCACGCAGCCCTTACGATCTTCCACGCCGACAGCCTGACCGGGTATGTCGCGGAGGTTGCGAAGATTTACAAAACCGAGCATCCCGGCGCCCAGGTGCAAACCGAAAGCAGCGGCAGCCTGGACGCGATTCGCAAGATCACCGATCTGCATCTGCCCTGCGACATTCTGATCACCGCCGATTGGCGGCTCCTGCAAACTCCGCGCGCGGGAATAGATCCGTGGGCGGCGGTGTTTGCCGGCAACTCGATGGGGATCGTTTACACGGCGCAGTCGAAGTTCGCTTCCGAGATCAACCAAAGTAACTGGAGACAGATACTGGCGCGGCCAGGTGTGCGCTACGGCCATTCGAATCCCGAGCGCGATCCGGCGGGTTATTGGACGCTCATCGCATGGCAGCTTGCCGGGGAATTTTATCACGCACCCGCTCTCGCGGCGCGACTCGCAGCCGGATGCCCGCGAACGAATATCCGTCCGCACAACATCGATCTGATCGCGCTGCTGCAAAGCGGCGAGCTCGATTATTATTTCGGATACGCGTCTGACGCTCGGCTCGGCAAGCTGAAATTCCTGGAGCTGCCGCCGCGGATCAACCTGGGCGAAATCAGCCGCGCGGCGGAGTACGCGCACGCGAGCATCGAGGTCGGCACCGGTGCGAATCGCAAAACCATTACCGGCGCTCCGGTCGCATACGCGGCGACGCTGACGGCCAATCCGCCTAATCGCGCGGGCGCGCTCGAGTTCATGCGCCTGATGCTTGGCGCGACGGGCCGCAAGGCCGCGACCGAGGCAGGATTGATCGCGTACCCGGCCAGTCTGGCGTGGGATCCGTCCCGTCAGATGCCGTCCGGGCTGAGCGCGATGACGAAACCGCTCGAAGCTAAGTAGCAGGAAGCAGAATCGCAGGCCGCCATGCGCCGGCCTCGCGCGCGGCTTCGTCCTGCTCGCCCTCGATCGCGGCGGGTGGCGCGAAGCGTCCGGCGTCGTGCTCGATAAGAATAATCCCGCAGTTGGCCGGAATATGCGCGCCGTCCCAGACTCCGGTTACGTGCGCCCACAGCGCGCGCATCACGCCGCCGTGGCTGACGATCACGACTTCGCGATCGGGACATTCACGCGCGATTCGGTCGAGTGCCGGAGCGCTGCGCAGGCGGACGTCTTCGTGACTTTCGCCGCCGGGCGGACGCCATTGCCAGGAGTGCGCGGGATCGAAACTCGGATATTCGCGAACGACTTCGTACGGCTGGCCGGCAATCGCGCCCAGGTTCTGCTCGCGGAATTCGCTTTCGATTTCGACCGGCAGATCGAACTGCTCAGCGATAATCCGCGCGGTCTCGCGGGTCCTGAAGTAGGGACTCGCGATCACCGTGTGCGGATGAAACCTGGACTTGATCCTGAGCGCCGCTTCCAGCGCCTGCTGGCGCCCGCGCTCGGTTATCGGCGCGTCGGGCGAATTTGTGAAGTGGCGGTTACGATTGCCGTCGCTCTCACCGTGGCGAACCAGAATCAGTTTGCCCATGATCGAAAGGCCCCCGATTTCTTCTAGCTCAGGACCGGCCCCCATGTCATGCGGTGCGCGTTCACGGTTTCGCGTCGATCATGGCGGGCGGCGGCGCCGCGGCCGCCGGCTTGATCATCGCGCGAAACGCGTCGAGCAGATCGATCGGCAACGGAAAAATCGTTACCGAATTGTGATCGGTCGCAATCTCCTTGAGCGTCTGCAAGTAGCGCAATTGCAAAGTGATTGGGCTCTTGCCCATGATCTCCGCCGCCTCCGCGAGCTTCTGCGAAGCCTGAAACTCGCCTTCCGCCGCGATCACTTTCGCGCGCCGCTCGCGCTCGGCTTCGGCCTGCGCCGCGATCGCGCGCTGCATGTCCTGCGGCAGATCGATATTCTTGAGCTCGACCAGCGTGACCTTGATTCCCCACGGCTCGGTCTGCGAATCGACCACTTCCTGGATGCGCGCGTTGAGCTTGTCGCGCTGGCTCAGCAGTTCGTCGAGCTCGGTCTGTCCGCCGACAGAGCGCAGCGTGGTTTGCGCGAGCTGCATGGTGGCGAACAGGTAGTTGGCGATCTCGGTAACCGCGCGCGACGGATCGACTACGCGAAAATACAGCACCGCACTCACCTTTACCGACACGTTGTCCTTGGTGATCACGTCTTGCGGCGGAATATCCAGGGTGACCACGCGCAGATCGATCCGCACCATGCGCTCGAGTATCGGGATCACAAAGATCACGCCGGGACCGCGAAACGGAGTGAGCCGCCCGAGCCGAAAGATAACGGCGCGCTCGTATTCGTTGAGAACTTTGAGTCCGCTCAAGATCACGATCACGACGATGAAAACGATTACGCCGAAACCTGTCGCCATCGGGATTCTCCTTATCGATAAAGCTTGCTCAGGACGCGCGCCGGACCTCGACCTCGAGACCCTTCACCGCGGTTACGCGCGCCCGCGCGCCGGGCGCGAGCGCTTCAGGACTGGTCGCTCGCCAAATTTCACCATGCACAAAAATCTTTCCCGGCGTTCCCGCGGCGATCGCTTCCCGCACCTCGCCGATTTCGCCAATCATCCCTTCGATTCCAGTCGAGGCGATACGCCGGCGCTCGCTCGCAACGATATAGCCAAGTCCC
This sequence comes from Binataceae bacterium (SeqCode), assembly GCA_050736695.1. Taxonomy (GTDB): domain Bacteria; phylum Desulfobacterota; class Binatia; order Binatales; family Binataceae; genus JBARDN01. The sequence continues at coordinate 53,293 of JBOHWH010000025.1, forward strand.
AGGATAATCGCGGTCAGCGCGACAGCGGCGCCGTAGACGATGTCGCGATTGACCGCCAGATTGGTTTTCGACGTGTCGATCAGAAACAGTGATCCGATTACGAACGCCGCGACTCCCCCGAGCCCAAGAATTCCGTAACTGGTAACGAATGCTTCCGCGACCAGAAGCCCTACCCCGAGAAAGATCAGCAGCAGGCCGGTTACGTTGACTGGCAGTACCTGGAACGATGCGAAGAACAGCAGCAGGCAGATCGCGCCCGCAACCCCCGGAAGAAAGACCCCCGGATGCGCGAATTCGAAGTAGATCCCGAGCAGCCCCGCCATCAGCAGCAGGTACACGATATTCGGATCGGACAGCGTGTTAAGCACCATCTGCCCGGCGGTCATCGCGCCGCGGCGCACGGTCGCGGCGGCCAGATCGAGCGTGACTTCTTTTCCGCCGGCGTGGCCGCCGATCTGAACCTTGCGCCCCGACGCCTGGATCAGCAGGCTGCGCAGGTCGGGCGCGACGATATCGATCACCTTTTTCTGCAACGCCTCGCGCTCGCCGATCGCGGCGCTGTGGCGCACCGCCTGCTCGATCCAGTCTTCATTGCGGCCGCGCTCCTGCGCGATACTGCGCGCGAAGCTCGCGGTGAAATTCTCGACCTTCTGGCCCATCACGCCCTTGATATCGGAGCCGCCCTCTTCGACCGGATGCGCCGCGCCGATCGTCGTCCCCGGCGCCATCGCCGCGATATTCGCCGCCTCGGTTATGAAGGTGCCGGCGGACGCGGCACTCGCACCCGACGGCGCCACGTAAACGATTACCGGAAGCGGAGCAGCCAGCAGGCTCTTAACGATCTGCTGCGCCGAGATGAGCAGGCCGCCCGGGGTATCGAGCTCGATCACAAGCGCGCTCGCGCCCCCGCGCGCGGCGGAGTCGATCGAGTCGTCGATAAAGCTCGCGACGGCAGGATTGATCGAGCCATCGATCGTGATCAGCTCAACCCACTTCTGCGCCGGCGTGGCAGTCGCGGCAGGAGTGCTATCTTTAGCGCGCACCCGCGACGCGAGCGCGGCGAGAATCGCCACTGCGCCAATGGCTGCGATCGTTCCCGCGAGCGCGCGAATATTGCGGCGCGCGTTCACGCGCCCGCGCGCCCCGGAATCGGCCGTCCGAGTTCCTTCAGGACCTGCTGGACGTCTTGCCACACCAAGCGCTTCTCGCCCGGGTTGCGCAGCAGGTACGCGGGATGAAACGTCGGCATCATGCGGACGCCGCGCACGTCGTGCCAGTTCCCGCGCAGCTTGCTGATGGGAGTCTTGAGCTTCAGGAGCGCCTGCACCGCAAACGTGCCGAGGCCGACGATCACGCGCGGCTTCACGAGCTCGATCTGGCGCATCATGAACGGCTCGCAGGACGCGACTTCGTCGGGCTCGGGATTGCGATTCCCGGGCGGACGGCACTTGATCACATTGCAGATATAAACCTCGGCCCGTGACATCCCCATCCCGCGCTCGATTATATCGGTGAGCAGCTGTCCGGCGCGGCCGACGAACGGCTCGCCGCGCGCGTCTTCTTCCGCGCCGGGGCCTTCGCCGATAAACATCAGCTCGGCATTCGGACTGCCGGCTCCGAACACCAGGTTCTTGCGCAGTCCCCAGAGTTTGCAGCGGCGGCAATCGCCGATAAATTCGCGCAGGCTCTCAAGCGATTCCGTTTTTTCAAGACCGGGATACTTCGAGGATGCCTCGGCGCTCGGCGCCGTCTGCGCCGATCGCAATAGCGCGGTTGCCTGCGCGCTGGCGCTCCGCGGCGCGGGCCGTGCCGGCGCGGGTGCGCGCTCAGAGGCGGGCAGACCGTCCATCCCTTCCTCACGAAGCTGCGCGATGTAATCGTGGAGAGTGGCGACGATCGTCGCACGATCCGGATGCGGTTTGGATTCACTCATAGATTGCAGGCGCGCGTCATCTGAGCAGGTCGCGATGATAGCCAATATAGAGCGCGGTTCCGACCGATCCGCCGACCGAGAGAATCAGATAAACGACAATGAAGTTGACCGGCGGCGGCGTATTCGTGTGCAGCGACCAGAACAGCGTGAGGTTGGCCGGAACATAGAAGGCGTAGACGACCGAGAGCGGCTTCAGCCATCGCTTTTGCGTCCACAGTCCGTATGCGTAAATCGCCAGGATGATTCCGAAGATCGGACCGCCGATCGCATTGGCGCCGAACGACTCGAGCCGATGTCCAAAAATCACCAGCCCGAGATGCGGATCATTGTGATGCTGAAAGGGTTTGGTGAAATCAGACAGCGCGAGAACCGCGAACAGAACCGTCATCGCGGAAAGAAACCAATCGCGGCGCGGACGCTGGATGCTCGGGGCGGGACTTCCGATCGTCGCCATCAAACCCTCCGGTGATCTTGTTGTTGCATCGCGGGCCGATACCTCCCGCGCTAATCCGGTTAATGAACGACTCTCAACCGCCGCGACTTCGCGGCGCGAAGGGCGTTAAGAGAATCAAGGATCCGATCGGCGACCTCGTCCTTCGAGAGCTTGGGCAAACTCTGTGCGCTGCCGTCGGCGCCGAAGAGGGTGACGATATTAGTATCCAAGCCGAAGCCCGCGCCCTCTTGGGTCACGTCGTTTGCGACGATCAGATCAAGCCGTTTGCGCGCGAGCTTGTCTTTCGCGTTCGCCGCAAGGTCGGCGGTCTCGGCCGCGAACCCGATCATCAGGCGCGAGCCTTTCTTCGCCGCGATTCGCGGAAGCTCGTCGGCGATCGAAGTCATGCGTAACTCGAGGCCTTTAGGATTCTTTTTGAGCTTGCCGCCCGCCGGACTCGCGGGACGAAAATCGGCGACCGCCGCCGCCATCACCAAGGCAGTCGCCCACGAAAAATGGCTCGTCGTCGCGGCGAGCAACTCGGCCGCGCTAATCGTATCGATTCGCTCGACGCCGTAAGGAGTTGCCATCGCCGACGGACCCGCGACCAACCGAACTTCAGCGCCGCGCCGGCGCGCGGCAGCCGCGATCGCGAACCCCATCTTTCCCGAAGATCGATTCGAGACAAAGCGCACCGGATCGATCGCCTCCTGAGTCGGGCCGGCTGTAACCAGTACGCGCTCGCCGGCCAGATCGCTCGGTGAGACAATCCGCTCCAGCTCAGCGACAATAATCCCGGCGTCGGGCAGACGACCCTTGCCCTCGTAGCCGCAAGCGAGATCGCCCTCGGCCGGCTCGATAATCGTAGCGCCGCGCGAGCGCAGCTTGGCGAGATTTTCGAGCACGCTCGGATGCGCATACATATGCACATTCATCGCGGGCGAGAACGCGACCGGAGCCTGAGTCTTGAGCAGGACAGTGGTGACGATATCGTCGGCGATTCCCGCCGCCGCTTTCGCGATCACATTGGCGGTCGCGGGCGCGATCAGAACCGCGTCGGCCGAGTCGGCCAGACGGATATGCCCGATCTCGGATTCCTGGGTGAGGCTGAAGGTGTCGGTCGCAACCGAATTTTGCGCGAGCGTCTGGAGCGTGAGCGGGGTGATGAACGCTTGCGCGTTGCGCGTCATCATAACGCGAACAATCGCGCCGCGCTGGACGAGCGCGCGCACGATCTCGGCGGCTTTGTATGCGGCAATCCCGCCGCTAACGCCGAGCACGATCGTCTTGTCGCGCAGCACACTCATGCGGACACGATTCTATGGCGTGGCCCCAGCCAGACGAAAGCCCCCTCGCAAGGCGTTCACGGCGACGGGCGCCATTCGGTCTCGGGCAGGAGCCAATAGACGCCGCGCTCGCGCGCGAGCATGTGGTAGCCGACCAGCTCGCGCCTAAGCGTGGCGGCGTCCTCGTGATGACGCTTCAGAATCGCGTTGACTTGGGCCTCGGTGTATTCGACGCCGGGCGTGAACTTGCGCGCGAGCCAGCGCAGGACGACCCAGCGCTTTTTACGCACGTCGGGAATCTTGGTCAGGCGCTCACCGTCAAGGTAGTTGCTCAGCACCTCGCGCTCGCCGGCATCGGCGGTCGCCTCCGCGGCAAGTCGACCGAGCGACGCGCGCCTCAGCAGCGCGCGGCTTCGCCGATGGAGTTCACTCTCTTCGAGCCGGTACCATCGCAGATTGCCGTCGGAGCGGACGCTGGCGAGTCCGGCGGCCTTCAGGATCGCGAGGTGATGCGAGACGGTGGGCTCGCGGAGATCGAGCGCGCGCGCGAGCTCCTGCACGCTATGCTCGCGCGCGGCGAGCAGCCCGACAATCCGCAGCCCGGCGCCAATGACGTAATCGCGCTGTCGCAGGTTCCCGGAGTTCCGATCGGTCCCGGCGGTGGTAACCATTTCGGTTTCAACCTGGTCTCCAATGACGACGTAACTGCCGCAATCGCTGAAGTCGTGCGCGCCGGCGGCAAGCTCGTCGGTGAGCACACCTACGAGTCCGGTGGCATCGTCGAGCATCACGCCTACGTGGAGGATCCCGACGGGTATGTCCTGGAGGTGAACGCGCAGCGCGTAGTGCTCGCGCGCAAAACGAGACCATCTACCATCGAGAATCAATCATAATACTCGAGGCCCAGATGCGTGATCAGTTCTTCGCCGCGCATCCAGCGGAGCGTGTTCTTTAGCTTCATCAACTGGATGAAGATGTCGTGCTCGGGATAGACGTTGGGCGCGTGCATCGGGGCTTTGAAATAGAACGATAGCCATTCCTGGATTCCGCGCATCCCGGCGCGACGGGCAAGATCGAGGAACAGCACCAGGTCGAGCACCAGCGGCGCCGCGAGAATCGAATCGCGACACAGAAAGTTGATCTTGATCTGCATCGGATAGCCGAGCCATCCGAAGATGTCGATATTGTCCCATCCCTCCTTCGCGTCGCCGCGGGGCGGGTAATAGTTGATCTTCACCGAGTGAAACAACTTGCCGTAGAGTTGCGGATACAAATCGGCCTGCAGAATCTGATCGAGCACCGAGAGCTTGGTCTCTTCCTTGGATCGGAACGAGCCGGGATCGTCGAGCACCTCGCCGTCGCGATTACCGAGGATGTTGGTAGAGAACCATCCCGACATCCCAAGCATCCGCGCCTTCAGCCCGGGCGCGATCAGAGTCTTCATGAAAGTCTGACCGGTCTTGTAGTCCTTGCCGCACACCGGCACATTTTTGTCGCGCGCGAGTTCGAGCAGCGCGGGCGTGTCGGTGGTGAGATTGGGCGCGCCGTTGGCGTACGGGATTCCGAGCTTGAGCGCGGCGTAAGCGTAAATCTGACTCGGCGCGATCTCGGGATCATTGCCCGCGAGCCCGGCTTCGAACGCCTTTAGCGACTGATGCACCGCGGCCGGCCGATGGAACACCTCGGTTGATCCGCACCAGACCATCACGGTGCGTGCGACGCCGGTGCGCGCCTGGAAGCGCCGGATGTCGTCAATCAGCATCTCGGCCTTGTCCATCTTGTTGCGCGCTTCTTTTACGTTGGGGCCGCTGATGCGCCGGATGTAGTCCTGATCGAAGACGGCATCCATCGGGCGAATCTTTTCGAGCGGCTCGCGCACCTGCTCAAGCATCGCGGGGGCGAGTACCGCGGCTTTGCGCGCGGCCTCGTACGCGTTGTCTTCGAAAATATCCCATCCGCCGAATTCGAGATCTTCGAGTTTGGCGAGCGGAACAAAATCCTTGATCAGCGGAGTGCGCGCGTCGCTGCGTTTGCCCAGGCGGACGGTCGCGAGCTGAGTGAGCGATCCGATCGGCACGCCGAGTCCGCGTTTGACCGCTTCGACTCCGGCGATAAATGTCGTGCTGACAGCGCCGATTCCGGGCAGCAGGACCCCGAGCTTTCCGTCCGCCGGCGCGATTCGGACCGGTTCTTTGGTATCCAAATTATCCCTTCCTGAAGCGGGAGGGACAATCGGCGTTGAAGGTCTGCTCGGGATGCAGCTTCTTTGCGCGCTCGATCAGGACTTCTTCGGTTTCAGGAATATTCGGATCGGGGATACAGCAATCGACCGGACATACCGCCGCGCACTGCTCCTGATCGAAAAATCCGACGCATTCGGTGCACTTGGCGGGGACGATATAATAAATGTCTTCCTTGATCGCGGGACTCGACGCGCCATCAAGTTCCCATTGCGCTCCGCCTTCGTAGATTGCGGTGTTGGGGCATTCGGGCTCGCACGCGCCGCAATTGATGCATTCCTCTGTGATCAGCGTGGACATTTTAACGCTCCCGGAACTCTCGCGGACACCACCTCTGCGGGGCCGTTGATTACTTCATCGAAGGGCAAGAATATCGGCGCCTCCATTTGCGGGCAAGACCACGGATCAGTTGATGGTGACCGGCGGCATCGCGGCGACGACGCGCCGCGCGAGCTCTTTGAACGCGAGACTTGCCGGATGCTCCGGGCTTTTGATCACGAGCGGCATGCCGGAATCGCCGGCGGCGCGCAGCTCCGGGTAAATCGGAATCTGCCGGAGCACGCCGATCCCTTCTTCGGCCGCCATCGCCTCACCGCCACCGCGGCCGAACAGTTCGTCGCGTTCGCCGCAATCGGGGCATACGAAGTAGCTCATGTTTTCGACGATGCCGAGCAGCGGGCAATGCACTTGCCGGAACATCTTGACCGCGCGCATCGCGTCGAGCACCGCGACATCCTGCGGCGTCGTGACGATGATCACGCCGTCGATCGCGACTTGCTGCGCGAGCGTTAGTTGCGCGTCGCCGGTGCCGGGCGGCAGATCGACGATCAGAAAATCCTGCGTGCCCCAGAGCGTATCGCGCAGGAACTGGCGCACCGCGCCCATCACCATCGGGCCGCGCCAGATAACCGGAGCCTTCTCGCCCAGGAAAAAGCCGATCGAGATAAGCTTCACGCCGTACTTTTCGATCGGGTAGAAATTCTGGCCGCCCGCCGATTTGGGACGCTCGTCGGCGGTCGCAAACATCATCGGAATCGACGGGCCATAGATATCGGCGTCGAGCAGGCCAACGGAGAGACCGAGTTGCGCGAGCGCGCAGGCCAGATTCGCGGCGACAGTGGATTTGCCTACACCGCCCTTCCCGCTCGCGACCGCGACGATGTACTTGGTACCGTCCAAGCGGACGCGGCCGGTCTTCTCGCCGAGCTCGGGCTCGACCCGGCGAACGCGCAGCTCGATTTTGGCGACCCCGAGATCGTGCGCGAGCGCGTGATTGACCATCGCCGCGACGCGCTGCATTACATCGTCGCGCGCAGTCACCTGACGGAGCGTCAGTGCGAAGCCGGAGGCGTCGGGCAGCGCAGCGACCTGCTCGACCAGTCCGAGCGTGGCAATATCGGCCGCGTAGCCGGGATAAGTCACCCGGCCCAGAGCCTCGAATATCGCCTCGATTGTAACTGGCTCGGCCACCCTGCGATTATCCCAGACCCATTAGACTTGCGAAAGCACGAGTGTACGTGAGTTTACCATTTCTTACAGCATGATACGTTTTCGTGGTGGGTTCGTTTGGTAGTTTTCGGGTCTGCATGGGTGGCTTCGCCGATAAATTCCGCTGGATTAATCGATGTTTTTCCGAAACTGAAGTGGCTTCCTTACGATTTTTTGTACCCGATTCCGGTCATCTTACTTAGCCGGGCGCTTTTTCGCCGCTCGCGGTCCCGATGAGTTGCATCGAGGCCACCAGAGCAGCTTAGCGCGATAGTGCCGGCGGCGTAAGGCTGAACAGTTCAGCCATGAACAAATCTGGCAAAAAACCTAACATCCGTTAGGCACGTGACATTTCATCCGACTGCGCAGTTTCGCCTGTGGCTGTTGCGCGGCGGCGCCGGCGGAAGATCGAGGTTTCGCCGGAACCGTGCATTCCGTCTCGGTCATTTCGTGCGCGCGCGAGAGGCAGCTAGCGGCGCCCGCTCGTCTAATGCGCGTCGAGGTTGTGCAGGCGTGCGAGCACGGCGCGGGCTTGGTCGGCGATTCGGCGCACGATCTCGGAGGCCGGCAGAATCTCGCGCACCTGGGTCACCGATTGTCCGGCGTACCATGCCAGTCCGCCGAGATCGCCGTCCATCTCTTCCGACGGCGGCGAGACCGAGTAGTTCGCCAGCGGCAGTTCGAGGCCGGGGCGTTTGAGCGTCGCGCCCGAGACGCCCTCACCCGGCCGCTTGCCCGATTCGGGCCGTCCCGCGCGCTCCCACCTTTCGACCAGGGGAGTGCGCAACGTGCGATGCGACGCGTCGGACCATCCGATGTCGTAGAGCTTGGTATGAATAGTCTCGTCGGCGTGAGCGGTAAGCAGGCGGCGCTTATAGTCGGGATGCGCCGCGCATTCGTTCGACGCGATGAAGCGGGTGCCGAAAACCGCACCGTCGGCTCCCAGAGCCAGCACCGCCGCAAGCCCGCGTCCATCGGCGAGTCCTCCGGCCGCGAGCATCGGCAGATCGCCGATTGCGTCTCGGACCTCGGGTACCAGCGCAAGCGTGGTGACGATTCCGCGCACATGGCCGCCCGCCTCGAAGCCCTGCGCGATAACCGCGTCGGCGCCGGCGGCTTTCGCGCGCGCCGCTTCATCGGCGGAACCGCACTGCCATATGACCAGCAGGCCGGATTTTTTTGCGGCGGGAATCTGCTCGGCCGGATCACCCCAGAACAGCGTGACCGCTTCGACGCGTTCGCGGGCGAGCAACTCGAACGAGCCGGGGCGCAGAAACGGAATCAACAGATTCACCGCGATCGGCTTTCGGGTGAGCGATCGCGCGAGCGCGATTTCCGACGCCATCGTCTCGTGCGTGAATCCGGCAAGCGCGATAGTGCCGAGGCCTCCGGCGTCCGACACGGCGGCAGCAAGCTTCGCGTGCGCAACTCCGCCCATCCCGGCCGACACGATCGGCAGTTCGATTTTGAACAGATCACAAATACGAGTGTGGAGCATGTCATCTTCCTCGGCTTGAATCGTAACATACGCGAACTTGGGGAAACGAAATCATTTGGCGGAGCGCTTGCGGCGCGAACGCCGCGGCGTGTTCACATGCGACTCGCGAGTGCTCTTGCCGGCATGTGCGCGGTAGTAAGCGGTACTCCACCATTTTCGTATATGCCTTGGGTACCTACGTCAAACCGGTTTGCGCGCGCGCAGCGAAAAGATTAGCGGCAGGGGATCGCCTTCGACGTGCCACATTCCATCAGGGCGGGGTTTTGCGCCCCACGCTGTTCCACATTTCCCGATTCGCTTTCAGCCAATCTTCCATCTACGACTCAAGCCTTCGCGCGGGTGCGGGAGGTCACGCGGGCTTGCGCGCTTTGATCGACAAGGTCAGCGGAATTGGGTCGCCCTTGATGCGCCACCATCGGTCGGCGCCCCGTTCCATGAAGGGAAAAATCCGGGTGCAGCACACCGGATGCTCATGCACGAACTCGACCGTGAGCCCCGCGTCGATCAGCGCGGTCACCACGCCGGCGGTGGTGTACATCCATTCGTGCGACCCATGCGAGAGCATCACGGAGCGATCGGAATAGTCAGGGCTGGGCGGAAACTCCTGCTGCGCGGTTTCGAAGTAAGAGATTCGCGATTTGAGTTCAGTGGGATTATCCGTGTCAAAGCACTGAGTCAGCGGATGAAACTCGGCGATATAGAAAAATCCGCCGGGCTTGACGAAATGCGCGGCGACTTGGGCCCATCGCTTCAGATCCGGCAGCCAGCAAAGCGCGCCGTACGACGTGAACACGATATCGAACTGGCCCGAAAGCACGCTCGGCGCGTCGTAGATATTGGAGCAGACAAAAGCCGCTGGAATCTTGAGTTCCGTGCCGAGCTTGCGCGCGGCGTCGATCGCGGCTTGCGAGAAATCCACTCCGGTGACGGTTGCGCCGACGCGCGCCCACGACATCGTGTCCATCCCGAAGTGGCATTGCAGATGGAGCAGCGACTTACCGCGCACGTCGCCAACTTCCTCGCGCTCGATCGGATAGAGATGAATCTCGCCCTTGCGGAACCCTTCCACGCGATACTCCGCGGCGTTCAGGTGAACCCCGACGCGTTCGTTCCAAAGGTCGAGATTGATTTTCAGCCGCTCGTCCATCGCGATACCGCGCTAAGGCCGTTCCTGCGAATAATCCCAGGAGATTACCCGATCGGGTTTCATCCGCACGATCACGACCGGACTTCCGCCCATCGCCTTGGCGTATCGCTCGCCGGTTTTTTTGCCCAGGTAATGCACCGCCATCCGCTTGAGACGCGCGTCGTCTTTGGCTTCGGTCATCGTGACGCGGCCTTTGAGGATCACGCACTTGTAGGGCGCCTTGCGCGTATCGACGACCAGCGTGATGCGCGGATCGTGGGCAAGGCATTTGTACTTAAACGCGCTGGCGGCGGTATGAAACACGATCTCGCCGGAGCGATATTCGTACCAGGTCGGAACCGCGTGCGGCGCTCCGTCGGGCGCGGTCGCGGCGACGACTGCGATTTGAGGTTCTTTGAGGAGCTTGTCGATGGCGCTTTTCTTCATGGGCATGGCGAAGTTCTCCCGTCGCGAAAAAATAAAGACCATCTACAGATTACACAGATTTCACGGATTAAGAGACGCCGCGAGCGCCGCTTGGGCGGCGCTCGCTTCTAAAATCTGTCTGCCAATCTATGAAATCTGTGGATGTCTTTCTCTTATTTTCCTTTGAAATTTGCTTTGCGCTTTTCGCGGAAAGCGCTGGTGCCCTCGCGCACGTCTTCGGACGGATTCGTGATCATCACGGAGAGCGCGGCGTCCTCGAGCGCATTGGCGAGCGTCATCTCCTGCTGCTTGTACATCATGCGCTTGGCCATCCGGATCGCCAGCGGCGGCCCCGCCGCGAGCTGGCGCGCGAACTCCATTGTGCGCTCCTCCAGCTTTGCGTGCGGCACGACTTCCGTCACCAGGCCGAATTCGAGCGCGGTCTTGGCGTCATAGACCTCGGCCAGCATCGTCATCTTGAGCGCCCGGTCCATCCTCATGAAGCGCGGAAAGAAATATGCGCCGCCTTCGTCGCACAAGAGCCCGAACTTGAGCGCCGTGTCGCCCAGGCGCGCCTGATCTGAGGCAATCCGGAAGTCGCAGCACAGCGCCAGCGTCAGGCCGCCCGCAACCGCGGCGCCATTGATCGACGCGATCACAGGCTTGTCGAAGCGGTTGAGCGACAGCACGAGCTGATGAAACCCCTCACGCATCTCAAGCAGATGGCCCATCGGATGGCCGCGGAAGCGCGAGCGCGTGTCGGGTGCGCCGCTGATATCGCCTCCGGCGCAGAACGCGCGACCAGTGCCGGTGATGACGAGCACGCGAATAGCTTCGTCCTGCCGCGCCAGATCGATCGCGGCGATAACTTCCTTGACCAGGGGCTCGCTGTAGCCATTCATCCGCTCGGGCCGGTTGAGCGTGATTTTTGCGATTCCATCGCGAGCCTCAAAAATGATCGTGTGAAAATCCATTGCTTCACCTCCGAAATTTCGATCGAAGCGATGCAGCTGCGACGACGGAACCCAAGCTGCCTGTCAGCCAACGCGGCATCGTGGTACGTCTGAATACGAGGTTGCCGCTGCGAAGTTCGAGCATGCGAACTGCTGGCCGGCTTGAGGATGAGTTGTCGAAGATCAACACTCTATCTGCGACTTCGGCGAGCGTTGAGAGATTGACCAGACTTCTTGCATACCTACGCCTGACGTCGCGCACGGGAACGTAGTGTCCGCCGCGCGATCTTCGTTTGTGTACACGAGCAACCGCAAGCTCGGCGTTCTTCAGAACCGATATACAGCAGCCCGACGCGATATCCTGCAGACTTGGCTTGGCGCACCGTCTCAAATATCGCACGGCCGGTCAGAGTAGTCTCGCGAGCAAAGCTGCTTTTGGATTCCAGCAATCGTCTGGTTCGCCTGATGACTTCGCGACCGGCACGAAGTCGGGCGGCCAGCGGAGCTTTTGGCGACAGCTCAAGGGCGATTTCATCGGGATTTAGCACCTCATCAATTCCGGTCAACAATTCCCTGGCCGTGGTAGTCTTACCGGCACCATTGGGTCCGGCGAGCAGCCACATTCACGGCGTGCGCTTCATCGTGGCGCGGTCTTACTTAGCTCGTCTCGAACTGCCTTCTGTGCGGCGTGCTCGACTCGCTCTCCGAAACCCGCTTCCTTGTCAGGCGCCAACCAGTTGATGAACTCGAGATACCGGCAGTCTCCATCGAGGTCGTACGCTACATCGAGCGAGACTATTATCGAGACCTTTCCGAGGAGCGGCGCCGACCGCCTGACATCGCAAAGCCATCGAGTCAACGTGGGCCGGGCGCTTTCGCGATTCCAAAGCAACGATGACGCGTCACCGTACACGAGGAGATCATAGCGCGACGCGGGACGATACTTGCCGAACTTCGCAAGCTTATCGTTGATTGCCTTCTCAAGCTGTTCGCACCACCGCGCCTCACTCTCGTCGGCGAGCAGTCCGTCGTCCATGTCGATCGCGACAGCGCTCGCGTCGCCGCTTCGCTCAGCGTTTGTCATCCGCTTCTGCAACCCTCGCGCGCTAGCTCTCGTTACTTCGAGCCCAACGCACTTCGAGCCCGCTTCGGTGATCAAAAAGTCCGGACTCTCACCTTCTGTGATTACAATCGGAAAGTTGATCAGATCATTGCCCGCGCGGGCGAGCAGCAGCAATCCAAGCGCGTAACGCTCTTCGTCGCGCTTGGTGCGGCGTGCGCGCGCGGGAACATTGCGGACTTCGCGCCAGAATTTCTCGACGTCAGCCTTCGATTTGAATCGATGTTTAATGACCGATGCTGCCTGCACGCAAGTTTACCTACCCTTGAAGGTTGGTTCGCGCTTTTCCAAAAACGCCTTCACCGCCTCGCGATGGTCTTCGGTGCGGCCGGTCATGGTTTGGCCCCAGGCTTCGCGATCGAGGAGCTGGCGGAAGTCGTGGCCGATCGCTTCGTTCAGGTTCGCCTTCATGTAGGTGTATGCGATCGTCGGTCCGTTGCCGATTCGCCTGGCTAGCTTCTGAACCTCGTCGCGAAAGGTAGCCGCCGGCACAACGCGATTTACGAGTCCGATCCGCAGAGCCTCGGCCGCGTCGATAATATCGGCGGTGAAATACAGCTCGCGCGCCTTGGCCGAGCCGACCAGCCGGGTCAGCGACCAGGTGCCGCCGTAGTCGCCCGAAAAACCGACCTTCGCGAACGCGGTCCCCAGCCGGGCGTTGTCGGCCGCGATCCGGATGTCGCAAGCCATCGCGAGGCTCAGTCCCGCGCCCGCGGCCGGTCCATTGATCGCCGCGATCGTAGGCTTCGGCATCTCATGCAGCATCAGCGAGGCCTCTTCGCCGTGGCGCAGCCCGGAGACTCGATCTTCGATCGTCGGTGCGGGTCCGGTGGATTCATTGCGCTCGCGCATCCCGCCAATATCGCCGCCCGCGCAGAAGCCGCGTCCGGCGCCGGTCAGCACGACGCATCCGATGTTCGAGTCGTGCGCGGCCTTGGCCAGGTTTTCGACCAACGCCGACATCATCTCACCGCTCATCGCGTTGAGTTTGTCGGGGCGGTTGAGCGTCAGGTACAGAACCCGATCTTTCAATTCAGACAGAAGATGTTCCGTTGCCATCGTAGCCTCCAAACCGATTCGGTTGTTGTGGTTTTGATGTTTTTGATTTGCGCGACGATGAGTTCGTACTACTTCACATCGGCGATAGTGTCGAGTGCCGCCGCAATCGCCTGAGTGCCGTCCAGATCATGGCCCATCGCGGCGGCCGTGTTGAACATCGAGGCCGCGAGCCGCAAACCCGGCAGCGCGATACCCGCCTCACGCGAGGCCTCGGCGACCAGGCGCAGGTCTTTGCGGACCAGCTTGATAAAGAATCCGGGAGTCCAGTCGCGCGCAATTATTTTTGGCCCCAAGCCTTTGAGCTGCCACGAGCCCGCCGCGCCCGCGCCGATCGCCTCGAGCACGCGCTCGGGATCGAGGCCTCCGGCTTTCGCGAGGCACAGCGCCTCGGCGGCCGCCTCGAGGGTGACGGCGACCGCGACCTGATTGCATAGCTTGGTCATCTGGCCGGCGCCGGACCGACCCATCAGGGTGATGCGATGGCCTAACAGCTCGAGGATCGGGCGCGCACGCGCGAACGCGTCCGCGTCGCCGCCAACCATGATCGTAAGAGTGCCGTCGCGCGCGCCGACGTCGCCGCCCGAAACGGGAGCGTCAAGGTACTCGACACCGCGCGTTTTGAGACGCGCCGCGATCGCGCGCTCTGCCGCCGGCGCGATCGTACTCATGTCGATAACGATTTGCGCGGAAACAAGCGCGGGTTCGATCTTCGCGACAACTGCCTCAACGTCGGGCGTGTCGGGTACCATGATGAAAACGATCGCGGCGCCGGTCGCCGACTGCGCGGGATCGGCGGCGACAATCGCGCCGTTCGACGCAAGCGCGCGCGCCTTCTCGGGCGAGCGATTGAAGACACGCACGCGATGCCCCGCTGCGACGAGCCGCCGCGCCATCGGCGCACCCATGATTCCGGTTCCGATCCATGCGATTTCCATAGAGAGATTCTAGCAGAAGACGAAGAGTCCACAGATTTCGCGGATTGGCAGAAGACAGACTTTCAAAAAACCAACGCCGCCCAAGCGGCGTCCGCTGGAACTTTTTTGACGCGACACGAAGCGGCGCGGCTCTTAATCAGTGAAATCTGGGTAATCTGTGGATTGTTTTATTCCGCTTCTCTTTCTCGGCGGAAAGATCCCGCCGCGGAGGTCGTGGTCAGGTAGGCGAAGGGGACCCAGAGCGTGAATAGAACTCCAAGCGCCGGGTGATGCCACATCCAGATGAGGCCGTACAATATGTAGATCGCTACGAGCGCGGCGTGGAGAGTCGTCGGATGCTCGCCGATTCCGCCGCCGGTGCTCGTGTACTTCCAGGAGGCCAACAGCGCCGCGAGCAGGATCAGGCCGAGAATCGCGTAGAGAGCGCCGTGCGCGGCGGCGATCGGAAGAAACAGGATCGTGAACACGGCCAGGCCGCCGATTCCGATTATGCGAAAGCTCGCGGGGGTCTGTAGAAAATAAACAAGCGGTTCGAAGGGACCGGGATTGATTCGCATCGCCGCCCTACTCTATCCGACGCGGGAGCCGACGCAAGAAAAGAATCCACAGATTAAATAGATTGCCTGACAGATTTTCTAATCTATGAAATCTGTGCAATCGGTGGATTGTTTTTATCTTACCGCTGGCCGGGCCAATTCGCGCCGCCGGCGCAACGCCATCGCGCGCGAATCTCTTCGTACTCTTCTTTTGGCAACGCACCGAGCGCGGCGGCTCTCGCGTTCTGCTCGAAGCGGCCGAGCCTGGTCGTCCCTACTAATGCGGCGGTTAGGCCAGGGACTGAGAGCGTGAAGCGCAGCGCAGTGGCGCCGGCGTCTTCGCGGGCGAGGAAGTCGTAGCCGAGCTTGCCGAGCCGTTCGCGATAGGGTGCCGCGTAAGCCTCGCGGCTGTCGGTGCGCCACGCGGCGTTGGCGAGCGAACGCTTTGCGATAATTCCCATCCCGCGCTCATAAGCCTTGGGTATCGTCAGGTCGATCGCTTCCTGGTCCGCGAGACTGAGCGAGGTTTGCAGCGTGTCGAAGACTCCGAGCTCGACCGCGGCGAGCGCGCTTTCGCCGTCGGAGCTAAGCCCGATGAAGCGAGTCTTGCCCGCGGCGCGCGCGCGGGTCAGCACCTCGATCACGACGGGATCCGCAAGCGCCTGCCGGTCAGGAGCGTGAAACTGGATCACGTCAACGTAGTCTGTGCGCAAAAGCTTGAGGCTCCGATCGATAGTCGCGGCCAAAACCTTCGGCGGCGCGAAGTGATCGCCCCATCCGCCGCCCGCATGCCCGCACTTGGTCATCAGGATGACGTCCTTGCGCCGATAGCCCAGTGCGCGGCCGAGTTGCTCCTCGCCGTCGCCGTAGCATTCGGCGGTATCGATCAGGTTAAGGCCCGAATCGATCGCGGACCCGAGAATTTTCTCAAGCGAGCGCCAATTGGTGCCACCGCGTCCGCTCTCAGAGCCGCCGAACCCGACGATCCCAACTCTAAGTCCGGTCCGACCGAGTATCCGATGTTCGATAGGCATGAGAGGAAAGAGTAACCGCAGACTACACAGATTGAGAAGCTCGACGCTACGCGTCACACCTCAACTATGGATAGGCAAGCGGGCGCCACTTTCGGCGGCACCCGCTTGAGGAAATTTGTCTGCGTAATCTGTGGAATCCGCGGTTTCTTTCTTATGCCGCCGCCTTTGCCGTGTCCGCCGCGGTCGATTCGCTGGCGAGCGAACCGCGCTTGGAGAAGACGGTCGCGACCCCGAGCAATACGATCGAGATGACGACCACCGCTACGCGCGTGACGGTCACGTCGTTGATTGCGGTGGTGCAAAACGGCGCCGCCAGGATGCCGACCAGGTTCATCACCTTGATCATGGGATTGAGCGCGGGCCCGGCGGTATCCTTGAACGGATCGCCTACCGTGTCGCCAACGACAGTGGCCTTGTGGATTTCGGTGCCCTTGCCGCCCAGGAAGCCGTCTTCGACCTTCTTCTTGGCATTGTCCCAGTTGGCGCCGGCGTTCGACATGAAAACCGCCATCAACTGACCGGTCAAAATCGTGCCGCCGAGAAACCCACCCAGCGCGCCGGCGTCGAGTCCGAAGCCGACCAGCAGCGGCGCGAAGACCGCCAGAATTCCGGGGCCGAGCAGCTCTTTCTGCGCAGTCTCGGTGACTATATCGACGCATCGCGCGTAGTCGGGCAGCTCTGTCCCCTTCATGATTCCCGGATGCTCGCGCAACTGGCGGCGGACCTCGAACACGACCTGATAGGCCGCGCGGCTGACCGCTTTGATCGCGAATGAGCTGAACAGGAACGGAACCGCGCCGCCGATCATCAAACCGACGAACACCGTCGGCATATTGAGCTGCACACCGATCGCGCCGAGGTGTGCTTCGTCGATAAACGACCGGAACAGCGACACCGCCGCGATAACCGCGGTCGCGATCGCGAGCCCCTTGGTGAGAGCCTTGGTCGTGTTGCCGATCGCGTCCATCCACGAGAGCGTGCGCGACGCCTCTTCCTGATGGATTCCCGCCATCTCAAAGATGCCGTGCGCGTTGTCGGTAATCGGTCCGTACGTGTCCATCGCGAGGATGAACCCGGTCGTGGTCAGCAGTCCGAGTCCGGTCAGCGCGATACCATAGAACTGCAGCGCCAGCGACTCATGGAACAGAAGCATCGCGCCGATGATCGTGATCGCGATCACGACCAGCGCCCAGACTGAAGACTCCAGTCCCTCTGCCAGGCCCGACAGGATGAGCGTGGCCGGGCCGGTTCGCGCCGAGATTGCGGTCTCGGTGGTGGGGCCTTTATCGGGATGAGTGAAATAGTTGGTCAGCCACAAAGTCACGACTGCGAGAATAATCCCGAAGGTCGCGCAGCAGGCGAAACGCCAGTCGGTCGCGCCGGTGCGCGGATCCTGCATGTAGAAGTAATTGACGACGAAGAAGCCGATGACCGAAGCGATCGCCGAGACCATGTAGCCATTGACGATCGGCTTCATCGGATCGCGCATCGCGCTGCCGGCCGGCACCTTGACCGCCATGATTCCCAGAATCGAGGAGAACACGCCGACTCCGCGCAGGATGAACGCGAACATGATCAGCTTCATCGCGAACATGCCGGTAAACGCGCCATACGCGGCTTTGAAGTCGGGCTCGTTGATTGCGAATGCGGCCAGGATTATCGCGGCGACCAGGGTGACTTCGTAAGACTCGAAGATGTCGGCCGCCATGCCGGCACAGTCGCCGACGTTGTCGCCGACATTGTCGGCGATCGTCGCGGCATTGCGCGGGTCGTCTTCGGGCAGGTCCTGTTCGACTTTGCCGACCAGGTCGCCGCCGACGTCGGCCGCTTTGGTGTAAATTCCGCCGCCGACGCGCATGAACAGCGCGGCCAGCGATCCGCCGAAGCCGAAGCCAATCAGCACCTTCATCGCATCCTGCTGATAGACCAGGAAGATGATCGTCGCGCCGATAAGGCCAAGGCCGACCGTGAACATCCCGGAGACGCCGCCCGCCTTGAACGCGAGCTCCATCGAGCCTTTGAATGAAGTCAACGCCGCGTTTGCGCTGCGCACGTTACCCTTGACTGCCAGCCACATCCCGACAAAGCCGGAAAAGTACGAGGCGCTGACGCCCATCAGGAAGGCGACGGAGATTCCGAGCGACAGCCACAAGTCGTGATAGACGTGGCGGTACATAAAAAACAGCGCGAAAAAGATCACGACGACGAAGAAGATCATCGTCGAGACTTGGCGCCGCAGGTAGGCCATCGCGCCGGTCTGGATCGCTTCGGCAACATCGGTCATCGACTTGGGGCCCGGATCCGCTTTCATCACGGTGCGGACCAGAACCAGGCCATAGCCGATTCCTATGAAGGCTGACACGAGAATCAGCCATAGAATCATTACCTGCCCGTTAGTAAGCGCCGGCAGTGCGATATTCGCTTCACTCATCGTCGGTTCGATCTCCCGGAAATCTCAGGGTGTCAGATGCGGTCCGCCGCGCGATATTTTTCTATACGCTGTCTTCTATAACAGTCTTCGCCAGACGAACACGGCGAGTTCAACTGCCGGAGCGCATCTGGCGCAGTTTAGGTTTTCCGCGAATCGAAGTCCATAACCCAAGTGATGCGCGCGGGTCAGGTTGACTTCGCTTTTTCCTGCCGCTTCCAAGCCTGTCATTCCCTCGCGCCCTGTTTTGAGCTCGCCGAAGAAAATCAATGCGGCGAAATTGGGCCTTTCGTGGTTGAATCGCGGAGTGTGCGTGTGTTTATCTGTAAGGTTCAAGACGTCATGCAAGTAAATATCGATACCCCTTCGGCGCTCCGGCGCAAACTTACCATCGAAGTCGAACCCGACGAGATCAAGCGCGAACTCGATTCGGCCTACAACGAACTGAAACGCGGCGTGGTGCTCAAAGGCTTCCGTCCCGGCCATGCTCCGCGTCCGCTGCTCGAGCGATTTTTCGGCGACCAGGTTCGCGGCGAAGTTCTGCAGAAGCTGGTCCGCGAGTACACCGAAAAAGCGCTCGAGGAAAACGCGCTCAAGCCAGTGGTCGCGCCCGAGATCGTCACCGAAGAGACCGACCTCGCCAAATCGCTAAAGTTCAGCGCCACCTTCGATCTGCGCCCCGAGCTCGTGGTCAAGGACTACGAGGGGCTCAAGGTTCCCGAGTTCAAGATCGAAGTGAAGGAAGAAGAGATCGACAGCACGATCCAGTCGCTGCGCGAGCGCCAGGCTACGCTCAAGAAAATCGAAGGACGCACCACGGTTTTGGAGGGCGATTACGTCCTGGCCACCGTCGAGGGTTTCGAGGGCGCCAAGGCCCTGTCGAGCGCACCGGCGCAGGAGCGATTGCTCCAGGCCACGAAGGCCGCGATCGCGCATCAGATCGACGAAATTTTGATCGGCGCCGAAATCGGAACAACCGCGCGCGGGGTCAAGACCTACGGGCAGGACTACGCGGAAAAAGAGCTGGCCGGAAAGACCGTCGAATGGCGGGTCAACGCTAAGGAAATCTACGAGCGGATTCTACCCGGCCTCGACGATGAGTTCGCCAAGGATCAGGGCGATTGCAAGAACCTGGATGATCTGCGCGTCCGCGTACGTGAAGAACTCGAGAAGCACGCCCAGGATGAGGCGGACTCCCGCGCACGCCAGGGACTGCTCGATCTCGTGATCGAGCGCAATCCCGTCGAGCTGCCCGAATCGCTGGTCGCGCGCGAGCAGCGCATGATGGAGCAGGAGTTGCACAACACGCTCGAGGCGGGCGGCATCCCGCACGAGCAGGTCGAGGAGCGCGTGAAGGCTTCCGCCGAGGAACTCAAGCAGCGGGCCGAGAAGCGCGCGCGCACCTCTTTGGTGGTGGACGCGATCGCCGAGCAGGAAAAGATCGAAGTCGGCGACGATGATCTAGCCGATCGGGTCGCGCTAATCGTCACGCAATCGGGCCGCAATCGAGATCGCGCGGCAGAGTTTTATCGGGACGAAGCCAATCGCGAAGGCCTGCGCATCACGATACGCCGCGAAAAGGCGCTCGATCTGGTGCTCACGCGGGCCAAGCGCGAGGACGCGGAGCCGGGGCCGAATGTGGCCGAAGCTGCGGAGAAAGCGTGAGTCAAGTGGCCAAACAGTTTTTGAAACTTGGCGGACGTTGCCCAAGTATCGCGGAGCGGATACAATTTGATGGCGTCAGCGGCCTGTTTACCTCATGAGAGCGCCGGCTGCGACGGGGCTCCAGTCTATGAGTACTCTGGTACCGATCGTAGTCGAACAAACAGGGCGCGGTGAGCGCGCTTACGACATCTATTCCCGCCTGCTGAAAGACCGGATCGTCTTCCTTGGCACCGAAGTCAACGGCGACGTTGCCAACCTGATCACGGCGCAATTTCTGTTCCTCGAATCCGAAGATCCGGAAAAAGAGATCAGCTTCTACATCAATTCGCCGGGCGGTGAAGTAACCGCCGGAATGGCGATTTACGATACGATGCAATTCATCAAGCCTCCGGTCTCGACGCTCTGCCTTGGGCAGGCTGCCAGCATGGCGGCGATCCTGCTCGCCGCGGGACAGAAGGGACGGCGCTATGCGCTCCCGCACGCGCGCGTGCTGATGCATCAGCCGCACGGCGGTGCGCAGGGACAGACCACCGACATCGATATACAGGCGCGCGAGATGGTCCGGGCGCGCGAAGAGATGAACGCGATTCTGGCGCATCACACCGGCCAGAACATCAAGAAAATCGAGAAGGATACGGACCGCGATTTCATCCTGGCTCCGGTTCAAGCAGTTGAATATGGAGTCATCGATGAGGTAATCGTTAGCCGGAGGCCCTCCAAGTGAACCCGGGAGGCAGTAATGGCCAAGCATGACGACCGATCGGGCAATCTGGTTTGCTCGTTTTGCGGAAAGAGTCAGGACGAAGTACGCAAGCTGATCGCGGGCCCGACGGTATATATTTGCGACGAATGTATCGATCTTTGCAACGACATAATCGCCGAAGAGACCGATAGCGAAGAGGCCTTCAGCCAGTCGTCGGCGGTACCCAAACCCGCGGAAATCAAACGCGTTCTCGACCAGTATGTAATCGGCCAGGAACGCGCCAAGAAAATCCTCTCGGTCGCGGTTCACAACCATTACAAGCGAATCGACTCGCAGATGGTGACCGGCGACGTCGAGCTGCAGAAATCGAACATCCTGCTGATTGGCCCGACCGGGGTCGGCAAGACCCTGCTCGCGCAGACGCTCGCGCGCTTCCTGCAGGTGCCGTTTACGATCGCCGATGCGACCTCGCTGACCGAGGCCGGCTACGTCGGCGAAGACGTCGAGAATATCATCCTGTCGCTGCTCCAGAACGCCGATTACGATATCGAGCGATGCCAGCGCGGAATCGTCTATATCGATGAGATCGACAAGATCGCGCGCAAGGGCGACAACCCCTCGATTACCCGCGACGTGTCGGGCGAAGGCGTGCAGCAGGCGCTGCTCAAGATAATCGAAGGCACGATGGCGTCGGTGCCGCCCAAGGGCGGGCGCAAGCATCCGCAGCAGGAATTCCTGCAAGTCGATACGACCAATATCCTGTTCATTTGCGGCGGCGCGTTCGTCGGTCTGGACGACATTATCCGGCGGCGAATCGCGGGCAAGACGATGGGCTTTCGCGCCGATTTGACCCATCGCGACCCCAAGACCGTGTCCGAATTGCTGCTCGAAGTGCAGCCGGAAGATTTGCTCAAGTTCGGGTTGATTCCCGAGTTTGTCGGCCGTCTGCCAGTAATCGCGACGCTTGGAGAGCTGGACGAGGAAGCGCTGGTACGCATCCTGACCGAGCCCAAGAACGCGCTGGTGCGGCAGTATCAGAAGCTGTTCGACATGGAGAACGTGCATCTGAAATTCACCCAGGGTGCGCTGCGCGCGATCTCGCGCGAGGCGCTCAAGCGCAAATCCGGAGCACGCGGACTGCGCGCCATCATGGAAGGCATCATGGTGGACCTGATGTATGACATACCGTCGCAGCCGAATATCAAGGAGGTGCTGATCTCAGAGGAAGTGGTCACCCAGAAGGAGCAGCCGCTCCTAGTCTATCAGAAGACCGCTGAAACCGCCTGAAGCGAGGAGACTCGGGATCTACACAGATGCTGTTTCGTAATGACAAGAAAGACAATCGCGACGCGACCGGGAACGTGGTTCCGCTGTTCCCGCTGCGCGAATTGATCGTTTTCCCCCACGAAGTCTATCCAATCTTCGCCGGCCGCCAGAAGTCCATCAAGGCGCTGGAGGCCGCGGAGCAACAGAAGAAGCCAATCCTGCTGGTCTCACAGAAAGACGCGAAAATCTCCGAGCCTTCTCCGCAGGATCTTTACAATATCGGCACGCTGGCACTGGTGGTGCAGCTACTGCGCCTGCCCGACGGAACCGTAAAGGTGCTGCTCGAGGGCAAAAAGCGCGCCCGGATCATCCGCTATCTGCCGGACGAAGAATTCTACCAGGTCGAGGCCGAGGAAATCGAAGAGGTTTACGACCGCTCGATCGAAGTCGAAGCCCTGATGCGCTCAGTCGCATCGACCTTCGACAACTATGCGCGGCTCAACAAAAAGATTCCTCCCGAGATGGTCACCTCGATTTCCTCGGTTGATGACCCGGCGTTTCTTGCCGACAAGATCGTCGGTCATCTTGGAATCAAGCTCGAGGACAAGCAGGCGCTGCTCGAATCCACCAATCCTGCCGAGCGGCTGGAAAAAATCCTCGGCTACATGCGTTCCGAGCTGGATATTCTCGAAGTCGAAAAGCGTATCCGCTCCCGGGTCAAGAAGCAGATGGAGAAGACCCAGAAGGAGTACTACTTAAACGAGCAGATGCGCGCGATCCAGAAAGAGCTCGGCGAAAAAGACGAATTCAAGAACGAGATCCAGGAACTCGAAGAGAAGCTGCGCCAGAAGAAGATGCCGACCGAGGCGCGCGAGAAATGCGAACGCGAAATCAAGAAGCTCAAGATGATGTCGCCGATGTCGGCAGAAGCGACCGTCGTGCGCAACTATCTTGACTGGTTCCTGGCGCTGCCGTGGTTCGAGTACACCGAGGACAAGCTCGACATCAAGGAAGCCGAGCGCATCCTGGAAGAAGATCATTACGGCTTGGACAAGGTCAAACAGCGCATCCTCGAATACCTTGCGGTCGAGACGCTGGTCGGCCAGATGAAGGGGCCGATCCTGTGCCTGGTCGGCCCTCCGGGCGTCGGTAAAACCTCGCTCGGCAAGTCGCTGGCGCGGGCAACCGGCAGAAAGTTCGTGCGCGTGTCGCTCGGCGGCGTCCGCGACGAAGCCGAAGTCCGCGGGCATCGCCGGACTTACATCGGCGCCCTGCCCGGAAAGGTGATCCAGTCGATCCGCAAGGCGGGATCGTCCAATCCGGTGATGCTGCTGGATGAAGTCGACAAGATGTCGACCGACTTCCGCGGCGATCCGTCGTCGGCGCTGCTCGAGGTTCTAGATCCGGAGCAGAACTTCACCTTCAACGATCACTATCTCGATTGTGACTACGATTTGTCCAAGGTGATGTTCGTGACTACGGCGAACACGCTCGATCGTATTCCGCGTCCGCTCCAGGACCGGATGGAAGTAATCCGGATTCCCGGCTACACCGAAACCGAGAAAGCGCAAATTGCAAAGAAATATCTGGTCACCAAGCAGATGAAGGCCAATGGCCTCAAGCCCGAGAACATCGAGTTCTCCGACAAGGCGCTGCTCGGGATCATCCGCTACTACACGCGTGAGGCGGGAGTCCGCAACCTCGAACGCGAGATCGCTTCGGTATGCCGCAAAGTCGCGGTCGAAGTCGTCAAGACTGATCGCAACGCGCACGTAAAGGTGTCGGCTTCCAGTCTTGCAAAGTATCTGGGGCCCGCGAAGTTCCATTACGGAATCGCGGAGACCGAGCCGCAGATCGGAGTCACCACCGGACTTGCGTGGACCGAGCTTGGCGGCGAGTTGTTGAGCGTCGAGGTGACGATTGTCCCCGGCCGTGGCAAGCTTACGATCACCGGACAGCTTGGCGAGGTGATGCAGGAATCGGCGCAGGCGGCGTTGTCTTACGTGCGTTCGCGCTCGCACGTGCTTGGGCTCGACTCGAGCTTCTACCACAAGATCGATATCCATATTCACGTTCCCGAAGGCGCGATTCCCAAGGACGGACCTTCCGCCGGAATCACGCTGGCGACCGCCCTGGTTTCGGCGCTTACGCGCAACGCGGTGCGCAACGACCTTGCGATGACGGGCGAGATCACGCTGCGCGGACGCGTGCTGCCGATCGGCGGACTCAAGGAAAAGGTCCTCGCGGCGCATCGCGGCGGCATCAAGACGATCCTGATCCCAAAGGAGAACGGCAAGGACATCAGCGAGATCGCTCCCGCGATTTTGAAGGGCATCCAGCTCATTCAGGTCGAGCATATGGACGACGTGCTGCGGCACGCGCTGGTGCTGGCGGACCCGGAGGCGTTCTTCAGACCGAGACCGCCGTCGGTCAATCCGGCCTTCCTGAACGAAGGGGAGAGCAAGGCGCCGATCGCAGCCGGCGACGATGACGATTCGACGGCGGCGTCGACGAATCTCTCGTGATCGGGGAGGCAAGCAAACTGGGGCTCCGTGATCTCGCGCGCGCGGGACGCGGCCTAACCGGCGGCGACACGCCGCATAGAGCAGAGCCATGACCAAGGCCGAACTTATTGAAGCACTCTCGAACAAGCTTCCACTACCCAAGGCCGACGCCGAGCGTGCGGTGAATATCGTGCTCGACGACGTGATCGCGGCGCTGAAGTCTAGCGATCGTGTGAACATCTCGGGCTTCGGAACTTTCTCGGTCTCGACGCGCAAAGCGCGCGCGGGACGCAATCCCAAGACCGGCGAGACGATTCAGATCTCGGCAAGCCGCTCAGCCAAGTTCAAGCCGGGCAAGCAGTTGAAAGACTCCTTGAACGAAGGCCTCGAGGGCACCGCCACGCCAAGCGTGAACTCGTAACCGATCGAGTCATCGCGCGCGCGGCTGACAGCAGCCGTTTAGATTGAGTAATATAAAGCCCTGCCTACCCGGGCAGGGCTTCTTTTCGTTGTGGGCGGTTAGCTCAGTGGTAGAGCATCGGCCTTACAAGCCGAGGGTCGCAGGTTCGAAACCTGCACCGCCCACCACAATCGACGCGTCCGCTACGAGCCCGAGGAAAGATAGCTGCGCAGCTCGTTCAGTTCTGCCTGAGCTTCCTGTAGACGCTGCTTCACGACGTCGCCGATACTTACAATCCCCTCAAGCGCTCCGTTGCGAACCACGGGCAGGTGACGAATGCGTTGCAGGGTCATCACCTCCATCAGTTCGACAATCGCGTCCTCCGGTGAACAGGTCCTCACCTCGGTCGTCATCAGTCGCTCGACCGCAAGCGCCGCCACCGCGCCTCC
>JBOHWH010000026.1:0-16849 GCA_050736695.1 Binataceae bacterium (SeqCode)
CGAGAGCGCCAATCCGGCCTGGAATGATCTGACCGAGGAATAACAACGGTGAGAAGATGTGGGTCGGCCCCGGTTAGGAATAGGTAATCGTGAGAGTCCGCACGGACGTTCGGGATCCTTCGACTGCGGCCGCAGCGCCCTCGCTCAGGATGACGGGAGGGGGCGGCCGCGACGGCCGCCGCTCAGGATGACGGAAGGGAGCGCCGTGGCGGGCCTCAAACATTCACAAACTCTCAGGGTTTGTGAGTGAATTAGCTTTGTGAAAAACGGACCCCTGAAATCATTCGGCTTTTTCCCCCGTCCGAAGTGCTTCTCGGCAATTCACTCACAGACTCTCAGGATGGCGTGAGAGGTCGAATATACCGACGAGTTCGGCCAGTGGTGGGAGACCCCGGCCGGGCCGGAGCAGATAAACGCGGACGCCAACGCGGGTCATCTCGAACGACGCGGCCCGATGTTGCCATTCCCTTATTCAAGTGATGTGAAGGGGCCGCCGCGGCGACGGTCGCGCGGGCGCTTGCAATAAGATGGCTCGTTGGATAACTGCTGGTAGTAACTGGGATACAAATTGGAGAGTTCAGACTGACGGATACTGCAACCTGGACAACTTTCGGGAATTTTATGCGCCCCTGGCCGCACGCGGTTCCCGAACCGCGCCGCCGCTTGAGGAGAAGGCCCGTATGACGCCACGTCCAATGTATCGGTGGATTTTCCTTGCAGTTTCAGTTGCGCTGCTCATCGCCTCGGATGCTTCCGCGCGGCCTTACCGCGGCGGCATCCCGTGGTCATTCCTTCTGTGCAAGTTCTCCGATAGCCCGGCGCCGCCGAATCCCGAAAGCTACTACAACAACATGGCCATCGCTCCCGGCGCCAAGGGCCTTGATGACTACGTAAAAGCGATCTCGAATGGCCACGCGGATATGACCGGCTCCGTGATGCATGGATGGTACACCGAGTCGCACACCCTCGCGTACGAGCAGGGTCTCTCGGACCGATGGCAGCGCGTGCAGGATTGCATCGACACCGCGGCGGCCTCTGCCACCGATCGCTACGTTCCGCCCGCGGGACAGCGGGTCTATGTGATCACGTCGCCGGGCGTCGATCTGGCAGGATGGGAAAATCAAGGTGCGATCGGCGGCGACGACGTGGCGCTGCCGGAAATCGCGCATGAATTCGGCCACGGTATCGGGCTCAACCATTCATGGTCCAACGACATCACGTGGAAAGATGTGAGCTGGGCGGGCTGGGGCGAATACGATAATCCCTGGGACCTGATGAGCGCCGCCAACGTCTATACCGATCCCACAGGCGTGTTCGGCGACGGGCCACCCGACCTCGACGCGCATCACCTCGACGAATTGGGGTTCATTCCCAAGTCCCGGATTCTGACCCTCGGCGTTGATGGGATCCTCTCGCGCACGGCCACTCTGGCGGCGCTGACTCATCCGGAAGCCGCGGGCGACTTGCTGGTGCGGATACCCTTCGACTCGAACGATCGCTTTCATTACTACACCGTCGAATATCGCACGGCCGACGGATGGGACGCTGGAATCCCCGCCAGCATCGTGATGATCAACGAGGTCAATAACAACGGCAGCTACTACCAGACGACGTTACAGCGAGAGCTCGGATCGTATGCGGGAACCGGCGACGGTCCGCCGGTCCAATCGATCAACGCAAACGGGGTGACGATTTCAGTCTCAGGGACCTCGGGCAACCAGGCCACGATCAATGTCAGCACACAATTCGCGCTGCCGTGCGCGCAAGGCTTCGTATGGCGCGAAGCCTCGTCGATCGATCGGGTCTGCGTAGTTCCCGCAGCGCGCACGCAGGCGGCGGCCGACAACGCGCAGGCCGGCGCGCGTCATCTGCCGAACTCCGCGACCTGCATGCAGGGCTACGTCTGGCGCGAAGCCTATCCCGGCGATTTCACCTGCGTTACGACGGCAACGCGCTCCCAGGCCGCGGCTGACGATGCGGCCGCATACAACAGCGTTGACGAGACCAAAGTCACGTACGGGCCCAACACCTGCGCGCAGGGCTATGTATGGCGCGATGGCGACGACAACGATTATGTGTGCGTCAGCGGGGCCACCCGCGCGCAGGCGGCGGCCGACAACGCGGCCGCGCCGGCACGCCACCTCCCCAATTCAACCACCTGCGTCCAGGGCTATGTCTGGCGTGAAGCGTGGCCGGGCGACTACGTCTGCGTAACTCCCGCAACTCGCTCGCAGGCGCAAAGCGACAACGGCCAGGCGACAGCGCGCCTCGCGCAGCTATTTGCAATGCGTCCGGCATCGTCGCGGTTCGCAAGTCTGGCCGCGGCGCTCGATCTGGCGTCGCCGGCATTCGCAGCCGACATGGAGATGAAGGAGCCGTCGGCTGCGACTATCGCGCAGCCCCACGCACGCACGATGGCGAATGGGCCGGAGACCAAAGGACCGATGGGTCCCGCGCCAGTGAGCGAGAGCGTGCTGCGCGTCCGATTGGCCAAGCTCGGTTATAGCGGAGCCGCGGTACAAAAGGTTGTCCGCAACGGCAATTACTGGGATGCGACTGTGACCAGAAACGGAGTCCCCCAAACGATCCGGTACAGCGCCCAAACCGGCGCCCGAATCGAGCCCCGGCCGATCAAGATGAACATCCCTCCAATGGAAATGAAAAAAAAGTAACCTTCCAATCGGGGGGCGGAGACTCCCCGCCCTCCGAGACTGTCTATAATCCTCGGTGCGGTCTCGGCAGGGTAAGTGCCTCGGCGTCGGCGTTTACGTGGGGTCGTCATTTCGAGCCCTGGCGAGAAATCCCGAGGCTCCCATGCTCGGCGCCGACGCCGCATGCAACGGCCCTCCGCTCGGGATTTCTCCCTGCGGTCGAAATGACGGAGCCAAGGCTCAGCCGTCGGGAGAGGTCGGGTTCGAAGTGCGCTTCGCGCATCGTCTCTGGCGACCCAACCCCTACCCCTTCCCGCACGGGTGGGGAAAGAGAGCCGCTGTTGTATTTCGGGTCAGTTTGCCGATGCGCAGGTTCCGACTCGATCGAGGATGCAGGTTTCGGAGTGTGCTCGACACTCCTAAGGAAATTCTCCGACAAATGCGAGGGTGATGTTTCGCGAACCCATCGAAAATTTACCAAACGAACCCACCGAGTCCCGGCGCTTCTCCGATGCGAAATGGACAGGTGCGTCAGCGAAGGCACCTCTGCACTATCCACCGGCATGGTCAAAGAAAAGCAGCCGTGGAGATGCTGCCGGCCCGGCGCTCGTTGCACTTTGCTACTGGCACCTGGATCGACTACGATCAATTAGTTGAACGCGTCACTCTGATCGTTCGTCAGCCAGGTTTCGGGAGCGGACATCCCACCGACGACGACTCAAGACCAGGGCAAACCAGATAGGAGAATCTTACTATGGCTGCATCACCGTCAATTGAATCCGCCGCACGCGGCGCAAAAAATCCCGCCGTTCTTTCATCTCTGAAGAGCGGGCCCAAGAAGCTCCTGATCGGCGGCAAATGGGTCGCGGCGAAATCCGGCAAGACCTTCGAAACCCTCAACCCCGCCAATGAGGAAGTCTTGGCACTCGTCGCCGAGGGCGACAAGGCCGATGTCGATGAGGCCGTCAAACATGCGCGCAAGGCACTCGAACAGGGCAAGTGGGCCACGATGGGACCGCATCAACGCACCCGCTACCTGCTCAAGATCGCCGACCTGATCGAACAGAACGCCGAAGAGCTGGCCGAGCTCGAGACGCTCGACAATGGCAAGGCGATTTTCGAGTCCAAGAATATCGATATCCCCGGCGCCGCCGAGACCTTTCGCTACTATGCCGGATGGACGTCGAAGATCTACGGCGAGACCAATCCTTCCGATCCCGATATGTTCAGCTATACGCTGCGCGAGCCGGTCGGCGTATGCGGCCAGATCATTCCGTGGAATTTTCCGCTGCTGATGGCGAGCTGGAAAATCGCACCCGCGCTGGCCTGCGGCAACGTCGTGATCCTGAAACCCGCCGAACAGACTCCGCTCACCGCGTTGCGCCTGGGCGAACTGATTCTCGAAGCCGGACTGCCTGAAAGCGTCGTGCAGGTCATCACCGGATTCGGACCCGGCGCCGGCAGCTCGATCGCCGAGCATCCCGGTATCGACAAAGTCGCGTTCACCGGATCGACTGAAGTCGGCAAGCTGATCCTGAAAGCCTCGGCCGGAAATTTGAAGCACGTGTCGCTCGAGCTCGGCGGCAAGTCGCCAAATATAATCTTCCCCGACGCCGACATGCAGGCCGCCGCGTTCGGCTCGATGCTCGGCATCTTCATGAATCAGGGCGAGGTATGCTGCGCCGGCTCGCGCGTGTTCGTGCAGGAATCGATGTACGATCAGTTCACCGACACGCTCTCGAAAATGGCGCAGGGGCTGACCGTCGGTAACGGGCTCGACCCGAACACTCGCATGGGACCGCTCGTCTCCAAGGAGCAGCACGACCGCGTGCTTGGCTATCTGAAGGTCGGCAAGGAAGAGGGCGCCAAGGCGATGACCGGTGGAGCGGCCGGAAAACAGGAGCGCGGCTATTTCGTGCAACCGACGGTTTTTTCCGGCGTGAATAATTCCATGAAGATCGCGCGCGAAGAAATCTTCGGACCGGTCGCATCGGCGATCCCTTTCAAGGATGAAGCCGACGTGGTCTTCCAAGGCAACGACACGGCCTATGGACTTGCGGCCGCCGTATGGACCAAGGACATCAGCCGCGCACACAAGGTCGCACGCGCACTCAAAGCCGGCACCGTCTGGATCAACACCTACGGGATGATCGATCCGATGGGCTCGTTCGGCGGTTACAAACAGTCAGGTTTCGGGCGCGAACTCGGCAAGCATGCGCTCGAGCTCTACACCCAAATCAAGCAGGTTTACTGCAAGCTCTAGCCGGAGAAACTGGTTAGCTGGAAGGGCGTCCGTTTGGGCGCCCTTCTTCTTTTGGATAATCTTATCACACATGTTGTGCTTTGGCATGATTTGATGAATGATAAGCAGCTTTGACGGCACGCGCTTTTGTTCAGTCCCACTTCGGGTTATAAGTGCTCGTGTCAGTTTTTGACATCGATACGATGGGACCGGCGTAAATTTGTTACCAATAGATTAAACGTCCGTAAGACTCAGCGGAACGCACGACGATGGCGACGGAGAAAGAGGCGGATCTAATCGAAGCGATGATCTCGTCGCGAGTTTCACGTCGCGTGCAAAGCGCGGTTGCGTCGGCAGTGCGGGAATCCGTCGCACTCGACCGCGACCTTTCTGAATCCACGGGTGTCGAGCATTCCGCCGCTGCGCCGTCCGAGTCCGAATCCCGGCCTGCTCCACCGAAATCCCCCAAGGTCGCGGAAATCGAAGGCCGCCTCGATGTGCGGCCGATCGGAACCCCGCAGGGCTTCAAAGAGTTGCACATTCTGCACAAGCGCACTTGGGACATGCTGAACGTTCATCAGAAACGCGTCACAATGATCCTGTGGCCGCTCGCGTTCCATTTCGGCCTCTATCAGGTGAAACCGGGGCAGGAGAAGAAACGTCCGCCCCTGGTCGCGGCGTTTTGGGCGCGATGCCTCGCTGACGCGCCGCTGACGCTGGGCCATCTGTATCCGCCGCAGATCTTCAAGGGGGTTTATTCCGAAGACGTATGGGAGTTCGGCGGGATGGTTGTCGATCCGACGTTTCAGGGCAAAGGCCTGATGCGCGCGCTGTCGGACACGGCCAAGCTTTTTTTATTTTCGCGCCGGCCGAAATTGATCATCACCAATCCGGTCGAACCGCTCTACGAGCTTTACAAGCAGCTCGGACTCAAGACCGTGGGCAAGGCGCCGGTCAAATACCCGTACGTCGATAACGCCAACGTATGGCTAATGTACGGCGATTTCGACGAGCTGGCAAAGCCATACTTTATGTAGGGAGCCCCGCCTCGACGCCTATCCCGCAGAGAAAAGCTTTGGATAGCTCTTTGCAAGGCAGTGCCGGTGCTCAAGGCGAGATTCCTCGCGATACCTGCCGCGCGGCATGATTCACGCGGCACGATACCGGGCGTTCACCTCGCGCTCGGAATGACGAAAAGTAAAGCAGGGTTGTCATTCCGAGCGCGGCGTTTTGCCGGCCACGCCTAATGCGGATCGAGTGGCGTTGCTCGTATCGCGAGGAATCTCGCCAGTCGCGTAAGCAGCCCCGTGGAGCGAGCGGCGGCGCGCGCCTCACTGCTTGTCCGAAGGCTTGGCCGCTCCAGAAGCCATCGCGCTGGCACCCTGCAGAATCTTCGAGCCGACGCTTAAGATCGCGTCGGTCACTCCCGGGAACAGCGACGCGAGCTTTTCGGCCACCGCGGAACCGGGAGGAACGTCAACCTCCGTCAATCCGAATGCCGCCGCGGCCAGCACCGCCCACGTCACCCATCGCACCGGCATCGCCATCATCGTGGGTAATCCCTTGAGCGATTCCGAATGCTTCTGCGCATGCCGCGCCATCGGCGTGTCGATCACTCCCGGCATCACCGGCGAGACGTGGATGCCCGAGCCGAACAGCTCGACGCGCAGCGCCTCCGTCAATCCGACCAGCGCGAACTTGGTCGCGCTGTAGCCGCCGAGCGGGCTCACTCCGCGTCGTCCCGCCAGCGACGCGACGTTGACGATATTGCCGCCCCGGTTGCGCCGCATGATCGGCAGCGCCGCATGCATCGCGTTAACCGCGCCGTACAGATTCGTCGCCATCATGGTTTCGAGATCCTCGGGCCGCATCTGCTCCACCGGATCCGGAATCAGAACGCCGGCGGAGTTGACCAGAATGTCAACGCCGCCAAACGCGTCGCGCGCTTGCTCGATCGCCGAGAACACCCGCGCGCGATCGGTCACGTCGCATTGCAACGCCAGCGCCTTGCCTCCCGCCTTGATGATTCTGGCCGCGAGCTCTTCAAGCGGCGCGCTCCGGCGCGCGAGCAACGCGACGTTGGCCCCTTGCTCGCCGAACGCGAGCGCGACATCGGCGCCGATTCCGCTCGAGGCTCCGGTCACCGTGATCGATTTGCCGCGAAAGTATCCGGCGATTGGTCCCTTGGATGCGCGCTCGCTCATGCTGTCTCTCCCCGGCCCGAGCCGGCCGCCCCGACGATATGCTATCAGAACGCTGTGACAGGGAATTGTGCTCCGATGCCTTGAGTTGCGGCAAACGTGGCGATGCACGTGACCGCCTTGCCCGCGCGTGGCGCGATGGTTACGTTTTAGTGACCGATGGAGAGTCAGCTCCGATGACAACAGGGACCGTGCTGAAAGAGATCGCGGCGGCCGGCGCGCTGCTCGCGTCGTATCCGCTCGATCGGATCGCGCGCAATGCCCCCGCGCTGGTATGCTCCGCACCCGACGAGCCGGTAATCCTGATTCACGGCTACGGCGGAGGACGCTCGAACCTGCTCGCGCTCGCGTCCTTTCTGCGCCTTGCCGGGATGGACAATATTTCTTACTTCGAGTACCCGCGCAGCCAACCGATGACCGAGTCGGCGCTGAAGCTGGGCGCGATGGTCGATGAAGTCGCGGGACCGGGCGGCGGCGCGCATCTTGTCGGTCACAGCCTTGGCGGAACTATCGCGCGGCTATATTCGATGACCGCGCGGCGCGGCGCCGTGCGCTCGCTCGTGACCCTGGGATCACCGTACCTGTTCGGCCACTGGGCGCGGCGCGAACTCGCGATTTTCGGCGACGAGGACCCGATCGTGCCCGCCCCAACCGGGATTATCGCCGAGAGCATGCCGTTCGGACGCCGAGTGGTGCTCGAGGGCGCGGGTCATCTGGTGCTCGCGTTTCTGCCCGAGGCGCTGCGCCTGGTCGCGACCGAGCTGCGCGCGAATCGAGTACACGTTCCGAATTAGTTCCTTCCGATTCTGCTAAACTCGCCCCATGAGTTCGGGCGGCGAATCGTTTCGGTCCGCAATCATCCTGGCGGGCGGGCGAAGCTCCCGGATGGGCCAGCGCAAAGCCGCGCTGCCATTCGGCGATTCGACGCTGCTCGAACGGACGATCGCGGAGCTCGACAAATTCTTCGACGATATAGTGATTGTCGCGGAGCCTGACTTTGCCGGCGCGCCCGCCCGCGCGAGGCTCATCCGCGACGAGCTCGCGTACGAGGGTCCGGTGCCGGCGCTGGCGCGCGGCCTCGACGCGGCGCGCGCAGACACCGCGTTTGCGTGCTCATGCGATCTTCCGATGCTCGACGCGCGCGTCGGCGCCGCGCTGCTCGCGATGCTGGCGGGATACGACGCGGTGATTCCAGTCGTGGGCGCCAGGCTCCAGCCGCTGCACGCGGTCTATCGCCGCCGATGCGCCGGCGCGTTGCGCGCACTACGCGCGCGCGGCGAGAACCGCCTGAGCGCCATCGCCGAAATAGTGCCCACGCGCCGAGTCGAGGAAGACGAGCTTCGCCCTATCGATCCCGATCTGCGAAGCTTCCTCAACATCAACACCCCCGAAGACTACGCGCACGCCCTGTTCCTGATCCGTTAAAGGTTCTGTGCGCGGCCTATCTCAAACTCCAGGATCTCCCTGCCGTCGGCCGCACTAGAAGCCAAGGTGCCGTAATTGATTACGGCATCAGAAGCGGGCACTTACTATGGAATGAACGCGAGAGCCTAAAAGGCTTCCGGAATCGACAGCCAGGTTTCGCTGGTGACGCGTGACCGCGATTTCCGAAACTTTGCCCGTTACGCAGGTCTGCGTCTCGAATAGCTCGGGCTGGCCGAGCGTGAGTTGGCGCCGAGGCGCCTGCGGGGGTTGCACTTGGCGGGGTTTGCGCGACAACAATATGCGGACGCGCGACCGTAGTGGATGCAACCAAATTTTCACGCCGCGCGAGGAGCCATCGTGGCCGATAAACATCGCGATCGTAAAGCCTCGCAACTGATTCTGCCCGGCGCGCCTGAACCCGAGGACGAGGTGCAGGAGCTCGACGAACAAATCACCGAAGCGCTCTCGCAGCAGGCCGTGCAACTGCTTGCGACGAATATCGCGATTGCGGCGTTGGTCAGAGAAGTCGCCAAGCTCTCCGCCGACCCTTCCGGATTAACCGCCCGCCTTCGTCAATCGAGCGCCGCGATTCTCGACGCTATGCCGATGCCGTCGGCGGAGCCCGAGTTCACCAAGCTATTTCGCGACACGGTCGACGACAATATCGCGCTGATCTTCGAAATGATCGAGCAGAACAAGCGCGACTAGCGCAGGCCGCCCGCCGATCGCGCGACAACTTGCGTTTGCCCCTTCCGTCATTCTGAGAGGCTGTAACTTTTTTGACTCTGCGGCCGGTTCCGTCATCCTGAGCGGCGGCCGTTTCGGCCGGAGTCGAAGGATCACGGACGGACGGCAGCCGCGTGGCCCAAAAAATTTACAAACCCTGAGGATGCGGTGCGCGCGGCGGCGCTGGCTACTTTGGTTGCCAGCGCAGGATTGGACGGCGCGCGGCCTCCGCCTCGTCAACGCGCGAGAGCCGCAGCGAGTGCGGCGCCGTCTTCACCAGGGCGGGATCGGTTAACGCCTCGGCGTAGATTCGCTCCATCGTGGCGACGAACACGTCGAGAACTTCCTTGGTCTCGGTCTCGGTCGGCTCGATCATCAGAGCGCCGTGCACGATCAGCGGAAAATAGATCGTCGGCGGATGCACACCAAAATCGAGCAGCCGCTTTGCGATCTCCAGCGTCGAGACGCCGGTGCGCTTTTCCAGATCGTGCTCGAGCACGCATTCATGCATCGAGGGTTCCGCCGATGCGGCCGGGAAATGCTGCTCGAGTCGCTTGCGCAGATAGTTCGCGCCAAGTATCGCGAGCCGGCTCGCCTGAGCCAGCCCGTCACCGCCGAGCGCAAGGATGTAAGCGTACGCCCGCACCAGCATCCCGAAGTTCCCATGGAACGAACGCATCCTGCCGATCGAATCGGGACGCGCGGAATCGAGCGTCCATCCGTCGGCAGTCTGGTTGAGCCGCGGCACCGGCAGGAACGGCTCGAGGTCGCGCCGCACGCCGATCGGTCCTGCTCCCGGACCGCCGCCGCCGTGCGGAGTCGAGAAGGTTTTGTGCAAATTCAGTTGCACGATATCGGCGCCCATGTGGCCCGGCTTCGCAACCCCCATGAGCGCGTTCATGTTCGCGCCGTCGAGATAGAGCAGCGCGCCTTTCTCATGCAGAGCGGCCGCGATCTCGGTGATCTGCGGCTCGAAGATTCCAAGCGTGTTCGGGTTTGTGACCATCATCGCCGCGGTGTCGCTATCGGCGAGGCGGCGCACTTCCGAAGCTTCGATAAAATCGCGAGTGTTCGACTTTGCAACCACGACTTCGTATCCAGCCAGCGTGCAGCTCGCCGGATTGGTGCCGTGGGCGGTGTCGGGGATGATCACCTTGCGCCGCGACTCGCCGCGCTTTCGATGGTACGCGCGCGCACACAAGAGCCCGGTCAGCTCGCCCTGCGCTCCGGCAGCCGGATGCAACGATATCGCGTCCATCCCGGTAATCTCCGCCAATGCGGCCTCCAGCCGCGCCATCAACTCGAGCGCTCCTTGCGCCAGATGAGCGGGCGCGAGCGGGTGCAGATTGGCGAAGCCGCCCAGCGCCGCCATCTCGTCATTGATGAGGGGGTTGTACTTCATCGTGCACGAGCCGAGCGGATAGAACTGGAGCGCCTGTGCGAAGTTGAGCTGCGACAGGCGCAGAAAATGGCGGATCACCTGCGGCTCGCTGAGCTCCGGAAATCCGCGCAGATCGTCGCGGCACAATTCGGGACCCAGGAGCTCGGCGCCCGAAGGCGTGCCCGCCGCTCGCGACGCCAGGTCCGCGCCGCTGCGTCCGTCGGATGACAGTTCAAAGATGAGCGGCGTACCGGCGGGCAAGGTCTCCGGCTCGCGCGCGGCCACTTCATGCAACGGGATGATTCGCGAGATTTTTCCGGCCGTCGCCATCAGTGCTTCTCCGTCGTTTTTTCGGATGCGGCTTGCGCGAGCGCGTCAGCGAGCGCGTCGAAATCAGCGCGCTGATTCATTTCGGTCACCGCGAGCAGCAGGCCGTCGGGAATTTCCGGATAATCGGGAGCGAGCGCGACCCCGGCGAGAATCTTCTTGCGCTCGGCGGCTTCCAGCGCGGCGGCCGGCCGCGGCGACGCAATGGTAAATTCGTTGAAGAACTGGCCTGAGAAGCGGCGGCGGATTGAGCGCGCGGCGAGCGCGTCTGACGCCGTGTGCGCGAGCTCGACATTGCGTTCTGCCAGCTCGCGCAGCCCGCGCCGTCCCATCTGCGACAGGTAAACCGCGGCGGCGAGCGCGCACAACGAGTGATTGGTGCAGATGTTCGAAGTCGCGCGTTCACGGCGGATGTGCTGCTCGCGCGTCGACAGCGTCAGGCAGAACGCGCGCCGCCCATCGCGATCGCGGGTCTGCCCGACCAGCCGCCCCGGCATCTGGCGCAGATGCGCCGTGTGCGCGGCCATGAAGCCCAGACCCGGTCCGCCGTACTGGAGCGCCAGGCCGAAGCTCTGCCCCTCGCCAACGACGATATCCGCGCCGAGCTCGCCGGGCGGCTTGAGCAGTCCGAGCGCGAGACCTTCGGCGGTGGCGGAGATCATCATCGCGCCGGCGCGATGCGTGATTTCGGCAGCGGCGCGAAGCGGTTCGATAACGCCGAAAGCATTCGGGTAGCCAAGCACCGTGCACAGCAGCGCGTTGCCCGCCAAAGATTCGAGCGCCGGCAAATCGGTCGCGCCGGACGTGTCGTCGAAAGGAATCTCGACAATCTCGATTCCGCCGAGAGCGCTCAGATAGGTGCGGATAGTTGCGCGGTAGTCGGGCCACAGCGCGCGCGAAAGCGCGACTACGCGCCGCTTCGGCATCACGCGCCGCGCCATCAGGACCGCCTCGGCGGCGGCTGACGCGCCGTCGTACATACTCGCGTTTGCGACATCCATCGCGGTGAGCTGCGTGATGAGCGTCTGGAACTCGAAGATTGCCTGCGTGGTGCCCTGGCTGGCCTCGGCCTGATAGGGCGTGTAGCTGGTCGCAAATTCGGCGCGCGCCGTGATCGCGCGGACCGCAGCCGGAACGTAATGGTGATAGTAGCCGCCGCCCAGAAAGCTCGCGTAGCTGCTTGCGCCCGCGTTCATCGCGGCCAGCGCGGAAAGCTCCGCCGCAACTTCGGCTTCACCGCGGCCCGGCGCGAGGTTGATTGCGGCGCTCGCGCGCAGGCGCTCCGGCACCTGCGCGATGAGCGCGTCGAGGCTCGGGACGCCGATCGTTTTGAGCATCGCGGCAATATCCGCTTCGGTCTGCGGCATGAATCTCATCGAGATTTTCCTGTTTCCTTTTTCATCGGCTTGCGTCAGGCGGACGCGGCGCCGCCGCGGTAAAATGGAATCGGCACGATCGTGGCCGCGGCTCTGCGGTTGCGGATTTCCACCTCGAGCGCGCCGGCGCCTGGAGGAGGATGATGAATCTCGCCGGTCGCGAGATAGCCCATCGCGATTGGACGATTGATCGTCGGCGCGAACGTGCCGCTGGTGACGACTCCGGCCTCGCGCCCGTCAGAAAAAAGCTTGTAGCCCTGACGCGCGATACTCTTGCCGTCGTCGGTGCGAAGCCCGACCAGACGCTTCGGAAGTCCGCGTTCGCGCTGTGCGCGCAGTGCGGCCGCGCCGATAAACTCGCGGCCGAGCTTGACGAACGCCCCGAGACCGGCTTCGAGCGGCGATGTCGCGCGGTCGAGTTCGTGCCCATAGAGCGGGAGTCCGGCTTCCAGGCGCAGCGTGTCGCGAGCGCCGAGGCCGCACGCCACTACGCCGGCGGTGCGGCCGGCGTCGAGCAGCGCTTCGAATAGTTTGCTCGCGGCCGCCGGCGCGATGAAGAATTCGAAGCCGTCTTCGCCGGTGTAGCCTGTCCTCGCTGCGATGCATCGTGCGCCGGCGACGGAGCCGGTGGCGACGCCGAAGCGCGGGACCTGTGCGAGAGGGAAGTCGGCGAGTGCCGCGGCGATCGCGGTGGCGCGCGGTCCCTGAATCGCGACCAACGCGGTTTCATCGCTCAAGTCCCGGAATTTCGCGCCCATCTTATTCAGCTCCAGAATCGGCTCGCGGTCGGCAGCGATATTCGATGCATTGACGCAAAGCATGTAGTGCTCATCGCCGAGGCGATAGACGATCATGTCATCGATGGTGCCGCCGTCGGCGGCGCACATGATCGTGTACTGCGCGTGGCCGATGCGCAGTCGCGCGGCGGAGTTGGTGAACGCGCGTTCGAGCAGCTCGATCGCGTGCGGACCGCGCACTTCGAATTCTCCCATGTGGCTCAAGTCGAAAACTCCCGCCGCCGCGCGCACCGCACGATGCTCCTCGATGATCCCGGAGTAGCTGACCGGCATCTCGAAACCACCGAAAACCGTCATCCGGGCGTGGAGTTTTTGGTGGAGGGAGAAAAGGGCGGTGCGCATCGGCGCATTCATCAGGCGATAATTTAACAGAGCGCAAGATCGCCAACGAGACAACCCGCGCGGGTCTTCCCACAGCGCGGCGATTATCCACAGCGGCTTGCCCGGTTTCGCTTCGTGCTATATTCGAGTGGATCGCCGAGTGAATGAAATCGCAATGACCACGGTAATCATGGATGGGCGCGCGCTCCGGGCGCATCTGCTGCCCGAGCTGAGGCGGCATGCCGAAGAGCTTCGGGAGCGCCATCATGTCGTGCCGGGGCTCGCGACGATCCTGGTCGGCGACAACCCCGCCTCGCGCCAATACGTCCGCAACAAGCTCAAGATGGCTACGGAGCTGGGCTTCGCCGCGCGAATAATCAAAATCCCCGACGCCGACGCGACCACCGGCGGATTGCTCGAGGTGATCGGCGGGATCAATCGCGACGCGCATACGAGCGGAGTCCTGCTTCAGCTTCCGGTGCCCGATGGCGTCGACCGGTTTCGGCTCTTCGACGCGATCGCTCCGCTTAA
Organism: Binataceae bacterium (SeqCode); assembly: GCA_050736695.1. Lineage (GTDB taxonomy): Bacteria > Desulfobacterota > Binatia > Binatales > Binataceae > JBARDN01. Next base: position 13,979 of record JBOHWH010000026.1, read on the forward strand.
GGACCTCGACGCGGTCGGCGCCGCGAGCGTCTCCGGCTTCTACCGAGGGCAGTGGGGAAAGTTCCTGCCATGCACGCCACGCGGAGTTCTTACGATGCTCGATTACTACGCGGTGCCGGTCGATGGCGCGCGCGCGGTCGTGATTGGACGCAGCGACATAGCCGGCAAGCCCGCGGCGCTGATCCTCGGCGGGCGGCTGCGCAACGCGACGGTGACTTGGTGTCATCGGCATACCAGAAATCTCGACGCGATCTGCCGCGAGGCTGATATCCTTGTGTCGTGCGTGGGCGCCGAGGTTGGGCGCAGCTACCTGGTCACCGCCGATATGGTGAAGCCGGGCGCGTGCGTGATCGACGTCGGCTTTCGCCGCGTCGGACCGGGAAAGTTCGCGGGTGACGTGGATTTCGAGGCGGTCAAGGAAGTCGCAGGATGGATCACGCTCAACCCCGGCGGCACCGGTCCGATGACGGTGGTGGCGCTGATGCAGAACCTGATCGACGCGGCGCGTTATCAGCTTGGCCTCGAGCGCGCGAGCTATTCCATCTGAATTCTTCCGAGACGCCGCTTTGATCCGCGAGCCGGATTGCCCTAGGTTGGCGCATGCCCGCGAGCGTCGCGGGAATTGGCGATGAATTCGACACCCCCCAAAAAGACCGACCTGCAGCCGGAATCGCATCGAACTCTGAGCGAAGTCATCATTGGTCCCGCCCGCGACGTTCGCGATCCCGGAATCTTTCACTCGCTGTCCCTCATCGCGTTTCTGGCGTGGGTCGGACTCGGCTCCGATGGCCTGAGCTCGTCATGCTACGGACCTGAGGAAGCGTTCCTGGCGCTCGGACCGCATCAGTATCTCGCGATCTTCCTGGCCCTGATGACGGCGCTGACCGTGTTCGTGATTTCGGCGTCCTACTCGCAGACGATCGATCTGTTCCCGACCGGCGGCGGCGGATACCTGGTCGCAACCAAGCTGCTCGGTCCGCGCGCGGGCGTGGTGTCGGGCTGCGCGCTGGTGATCGACTACGTGCTCACGATCTCGGTGTCGATCGCGAGCGGCGCCGACGCGATCTTCAGCTTTCTGCCGCCTGATCTTTTATGGGCCAAGTTCTGGGTCTGCCTCGCGGTCGTGGTGTTGATGGTCGCGATGAATTTGCGCGGGGTGAAGGAGTCGGTGATCTCGCTGGTGCCGATCTTTCTCGCGTTCGTAGTGATGCATCTGTGGCTGGTCGGGTTTGCGCTGCTTTCCCGCGCGGGCGAATTTCCCACGATCCTCCATGGCGCGATCAACCAGACGCGCCATGGCTTCGACGCGCTGGGGTTTTTCGCGATGGCGGCGATTTTCTTCCGCGCCTACAGCATGGGCGCCGGCACCTACACGGGAATCGAGGCGGTCAGCAACGGGCTGCCGATTCTGCGCGAGCCGCGCACCGTGACCGGCAAGCGCACGATGCTGTACATGGCGTTCTCGCTGGCGTTTATCGCGGGCGGGATCCTGATTGGCTACCTGCTCGAACACGTCGAGCCGGAGCACGGGATGACGCTGAACGCCGTTATGTTCCAGCATATCGCGTCCAGGTGGACGCTCGGCGGATTTCACGTCGGCGCGCCGATCATCACGTTTGCGCTTTTGACCGAGGGTGCGCTGTTGTTCGTCGCCGCGCAGACCGGCTTTATCGACGGACCTCGCGTGCTGGCCACGATGGCGACCGACGGATGGCTGCCGCGGCGCTTTGCAAACCTGAGCGGCCGCCTGGTTACGCAGGACGGCGTGATCGCGATGGGTGTGGCGGCAATTTTGATTCTCTCGGGCACCCACGCGCGCGTGGGAATCCTGGTGATCCTGTACGCGATCAACGTGTTCGTGACCTTCACGCTCTCGCAACTCGGAATGAGTGTGCACTGGTGGCAGTCACGTGTGAGCGAGTCGCGATGGCGCAGAAAGCTCGCGATCAACGGGATCGGATGCCTGTTCACGTTTTCGATCCTGCTGCTGACGCTGACGCTCAAGTTCGACGAGGGCGGATGGGTCACGGTGGCGATAACCAGCGCAATGATCGCAATCTGCTACGGGGTGCATCACCATTACGACCGGGTGAAAATGGCGATCGCGCAGCTCGAGGCTGATATTCTACCGCAGCTCTACGAGATCGATAAGAAGGATCCCGCTCCGTATGATCCCGATGCTCCCACGGCGGCAATCCTGGTCAGCGGATTCAACGGCCTTGGACTTGCGGCGCTGCTGACGCTGACGCGCCTGTTCCACGATCAATTCCGCAACGTGGTGTTCGTGTCGGTGGGCGAAGTTGATTCCGGGCTCCTCAAGGGGCCCGAAGAGGTCAAGGCGCTCGAAGAAAGAATCGCCGAAGACTTGCAGGAGTATTGCCGCTTCGCCGGCGACTTGGGATTGCATCCGGAGCTGCGCTCGGCGATCGGCCCTGACGTCGTCCTCGAGTTGCGCCGTCTATGCCTGGAGATCGCGCACGAGTTCACGCAGGTGGTGTACTTTGCCGGCAAGCTGGTGTTTACCGATGAGATCGACCGCTTCGGCGAACGCTTTCTGCACAACCATACCTCACGCGAAATTCAGAGTTGGCTCCAGCTCTACGGACTCAGCCTGGTCATCCTGCCGATACGAGTGGGCGGACCGCCGCTCGATCTGCCGGTCGCCCCGCCCGACACGGTCGCGGTCGCCTGACTGAGGCTCGCCGGCTTACTTCGGCGGCGGGTTAGCCGGAACAATGCGGTAGATCATCATGCGCTCGGCGCGCAGCCTGAGCGTTGAGGTGTACCGCGCCGGGTCGGGCAACTCGGCGTGCGCACTCGGGGCGTCCATCCAGGTGACGAGCCACGCTCCTCCGGTGCGCGAGACTGTGT
>JBOHWH010000027.1:0-26466 GCA_050736695.1 Binataceae bacterium (SeqCode)
AATAGAGTGCGATTGCGTGGTCGGCGGGGACCAGATGGTAGTGGCTGATGTCGCCCGGATCGTCCAGCCGCTGGCTCCTTAGCGTCGGCATGTCGCCCCATTGGAAGATCGGATGGATGTCCGTCCAAGCGATTACCCGCGCGAGCATCGACCCGCCGAGCCATCGCGGGATATACGCTTGCGTGTACCGCAACCACATCCACGTGCGATCTCGATCGATCGGCGTCGCGGTGACGAGCAGATGCAACTTCGATGCTTCCTCGACACGCGCGATCGCGGGCAGCCGCAGTTCCGCGCGCAGCGGGTATTCGTAGTTGTACCAACGCTTTCCACCCTCGGGGCTGAGCGTGCCCGAGACCTTCACGATCTCGTCCTCGACGTGCGCGTCGAAGTTCACCAGCAGCGTACCCGCGCCGGGGAACCATCGCCGATGCACAAACGCCACGTGAAACAAGTCACCCATGTTCTCCATCACGCGCAGATACGACACGTCCACTTCAAATGAGGTCGTGTAGAGCGAGCCGTTCTCCCACGGCGCGGGCGCAAGCCACGGAATTTCCGCCGCGGCCGCACCCTGTTCTCCGTACCAGAGCCAGACAAGGCCGTGCGCCTCGCGCAGTAGCATCGGATGCGCGTCGAAGCCCTTCGGAATCGGAGCGTCGGCGCCGTTGACCGGCATCAGCACGCACTCGCCGCGCGAATTCCATCGAAACCCGTGATACGGGCACTGGATACATCCGTCGCGAACGCGGCCGCGCGAAAGGCTCGCCGCGCGATGAGGGCATCGATCGGGCATCGCGACCGCGCGTGAATCGGTGTCGCGCCACAAGACCAGGTCCATACCCAAGCGCCGGATACCGGCCGGCTGTTTCGCTTTTACCTTTGAGCTTTCGTAAATCGGATACCATTGATTGGGAATCATGGTTGCCTCTTGCGTGCGATGCGCCCGACGATGCCGTTGCAGGCAATCTCGATGCCGCGATGAATTTCCTCGCGAGCGGTCGCCGGCGTCATGTCGTCGTTGAGCATCCACGCGTTTATCCAGGTCAGCGCGATCCCATAGATGACCGTCGCCGCACGCATCGCTTCAATCTCCGAGCCGATCGCGCCGCGGCTTTTGAAGTTCTCGACCAACTCCGCCAACAGCGCGACGATCCGGACGTCGAGTTCGAACATCCGCTGCCCGATTCTGCGCGGATCGGCGATCGCGGCGGCGAGCAGCTCGCGCCACAGCCATCGATCGTCGGTCATGAAGCCGTCGAGCAGGATATCGGCGACCGCGATAATCGCGACGACCGGATCGCCGGAAGCGCTCGCGGCTATTTCATGGCCACGTGCGACGAGTTCCTCGGTCTCGCGGCGCGCAATTGCGAGCAGCAAATCGGGTTTCGACGGGAAGTAGTTGTAGATCGTGCCGACCGCGAGCTTCGCTTTGACCGCGATGTCTTCCATCGAGGTCACCGCGTATCCGGGGCGGACGAACAGGCGCGCGGCGGCACGAACGATCCGGCGTTCACGCCCGAGCTTCTGCCGTTCGCGGAGTCCGCGCGGTCTGGTTTTCAAAGATGAAGCCATTCATCTTTCTATACGCCCGAACCGGGGTTCAGTCAACGGAAGCCGGACATTTCAGCGTTTGTGCGTGCGTCGCTGCGTCCCTAACACCCGTTCGGGTTTTGCCACCGATTGCAGCATGCCGCATTTGAACCGTCAAAATCCAACGATCGGGCGGACCTCGATGATGCCGAGTTTGGCCAGAGGAATGCCTGCCGCGATGTCGGCGGCCGCGTTCATGTTTGCCGCTTTGATTAGGACGATGCCATTGTGAGCGGCAAGACTCTGAGCACCAAGACTGAGGCGTCCTGATATGCTTATTCATCTGGTTCGTTCATCTCTAGTTTTCGGATTGACGATTGCGGTCTTCGCTGGCGCCGCGTATGCGGCAACGAAGTCGCTCATCCCAGCGGCAAAACTGGATGAGCCGCTGGCTTCGGCTCCGGGAAGACGGACCGCGGTCCTTGCAGGAGGATGTTTTTGGGGGACCCAAGCTGTATTTGAGCGGGTCAAGGGAGTGCTCGATACGACGGCAGGATACGCCGGAGGTTCCGCATCGACGGCGACTTACGATCGAGTGATCACAGAAACGACGGGACATGCCGAATGCGCCGAAGTGACGTATGACCCCTCGAAGATCACTTATGGTGAACTGCTTCGCATTTTCTTTGCGGTCGCACACGACCCGACGCAACTCAATCGCCAGGGGCATGATGTCGGCACATCCTATCGTTCCGCAATCTTCTATTCCGGCGCCGAGCAAAAACGGATCGCCGAAGCGTACATCGCGCAGCTCGATGCGGCGAAGGCGTTTCCCAGGAAGATCGTTACGCAAGTCACGCTTCTCAAAGGCTTCTATCCTGGCGAGGACTATCATCAGGACTATGCGCTGAAGAACCCGGGCGATCCGTATATCGAGGTTTGTGACCTGCCGAAGATTGCAGCTCTGCAAGAGCAGTTTCCCGAATTGTTTGTCGATTACAAAGGCAAGTAGCGATTGGCTGACCGGCACAGGTCTTCAGCCGATCCGTACCCGCTATGAACAGGCCGCAGGGACGGCGGCCCTACTGAAAAGCGGTTCCATTAGCAGGACCGGCGACTCGCCGGTCATGGCGAACGACTACAGGGTGCGCTTGAAGGAGACGCTGGCCAAGGCGAGGGTGATTCCCATAAAGATCAGAAGGAAGACTACGTCGTTGGTTACGGCGGCGAAGTCGGCGCCTTTGAACAGAATCGATTTGATTGCGCTTACGGAATGGGTCTCCGGGTTGTAGCGCGCGAAGGCTTTCAGCCACGGAGGGAAGCTTTCGACCGGATAGATCGCGCCGCTCGGGAAAAACAGGATCACATTCAGAAATCCCGCGAAGACTCCAACCAGGCGCGGATGACCCGCGCGGCCGAGGAGCGAGAAAGTCATCGCCAACAGGCCGGTCGAGCTGATTACGATAATCCCGATTAGCGTCAGCAGCGCGGGAAATCCGCCGGCGATCGTTCCGCGGGTGATTAGAAGTCCGAGGAACAAGACCAGTATCGCGGCGAGGCTCGTTACCAGGACCCCGCTGCCTAAAATGCCTGCCGCGATATTCCATCGCGAGAGCGGCGTCACCAGGTAGCATTCGGTGACGCCCATGAATTTGTCCATCACCCAGTTGAACACGCCCGCCATCAGCGAGCCCATGAAGATCGCCATCACGATCACGCCGGGGATAAGCGAGCGATCGTAATCGACGTACCGGAAGAGCCAGCTTGGGCGCAGCACGATTTGGTTGAGCTTGGGCTCGCGCGCGGTGACGAAGTTGATCTTGATCGCGGCGGCCGCATCGGCCATTACGCTTTCGAGCGTCAGGTCGCTGATCGAATCGACGTTGTCGGTGAACAGGCCGATTTCCGCGACTCGCCCCTCGGCGACATCGTGGCTGAAGTTCGGCGGAATAATTACCGCACCCTTGTACTCGCCGTTGCGGACGTCGGCGATCGCCTCGCCGGGGTCGCTCATGAAGGTCAGCTCGAGGGTCTTGGGGCCGGCTTGCAGCGCAAGCATCTGCTCAACCACGCGGCGCGAGTATTCGCCGTGATCCTGCGCGACGACAACGACCGGCAGATGCTTTAGCTGGCCCTGGAACGAGTTGCCGATAATCAGCAGGTAGACGATCGGCATCAGGATGGTCGAGAGCAGGGTCAGCGGATTGCGCATCAGCTTCAAGAGGTCGCGGCGCATGATTGCAAAGGTCTTCATTATTCTCGGCGCGCTAGCGCGGCTGCGGCATCCCCGCGCCGACCAGGAAGCTGACTTTCTTCGCGGCTTCGTCGCGCAGGGTGCGGCCGGTGAAGCGGATGAAGACGTCTTCGAGTGAGAGCTTGTGCACGCTAATCGAAGTGACGCGCGCGCCGCTGGCTTCGACCTTGTCAATCAGGCGCGGGATGATATGTGCGCCGTCGTCGGTTGCGATAATCAGCTTGCCGCCGCCGTCGTCGGTAACCTCCTGTGCGTAACTCTCGGTACGCAGCGCGGAAGCGGCTTGGGCCGCGTCGCCGGTGATTTCTATTTCGACGCGGTCGGCGCCGTTGACCAGCTTTTTAAGGCCGATCGGAGTATCGAGCGCGATAATTTTGCCCGCATCGACGATCGCGATCCGATCGCATAGCTGCTCAGCCTCGTCCATGTAGTGCGTGGTCAGCGAGACGGTGATCTCGCTTTCGTTGCGCAGTTCCTGCAGAAGATCCCACACCGCGCGCCGGCTCTGCGGATCGAGTCCGATCGTCGGCTCGTCGAGGAACAGGACTTTCGGCGAATGAATCAGCCCGCGCGCGATCTCGAGCCGCCGGCGCATCCCGCCGGAGTAGGTCGCGACCAGATCGTTCGCACGCTCGCTCAGCTTGACCAAATCGAGCAGGCGTTTGGCGCGCCGATGACGCTCGCCGCGTGGGACGCCGTAGAAGGCGCCATAGATATCGATATTTTCCCATCCGGTGAGATCCAGATCCGAGGTGAGCGCCTGCGGGATGACGCCGATCTTCTCGCGCACACGGCGTGGATGACGTGCGACGTCGTCGCCGGCGACGATCGCTTTGCCGCTGGTGGGCGCAATCAGGGTCGTCAGCATCCTGACCAGCGTGGTCTTGCCCGCGCCGTTGGGGCCGAGCAGGCCGAAGACCTCGCCGCGGCGGACCTCGAAGTTGACGCTTTCGACGGCGGTGAAGCTACCGAAGCGCTTGGTCAGATTTTCGGTCTGAATTGCTGCTGAGCCTGGTTCCATCATTGCGCAAAAACGTCACTTCAGCGGTCATTCCGGGCTTCAGGTCGCCGCCGCCCTGTAATACCTTCACCTTCACGTAGAAGGTGCGGATGTCCTGGCGTCCGCGGCGCACATCGCGCTGGGTTGCAAACTCGCCTTCCTGTCCGATCGCGATCACCTTGCCGCTGAAGTCCAGCGGCGGATTCGTCGGCAGCCGCACGCGCGCGGGTTTGCCGATATAGAGCGAGCCCAAGTCGGTTTCTTCCACATCGATCCGCGCCCAGATGGTCGAAAGGTCATCGACGGTGAGAATCGGAGTGCCGGGCGTAACCCATTCGCCGACCTGGAGCGCCTTGTTTACGATTACTCCGTCAACCGGCGAGAGGATTTTCGTGTCTCTCAATTGATCCTGATAGAAGGTGGCGCTGGCGCGCGCGCTCGCGACCGAGGCGAGATCCTGCGCTACGGCGGTTTCGGCGTCGTCACGATCCTTGGCCGGGATAATGTGTTCGGCGAAGAGTTTCTCGTCGCGGGCGAGATCGCGCCGCGCCTGCGCCAGATCAGCCTGCGCCTTTTGCAGATTCGCCTGTGCCTGGTTCAGTTGATTGCGCAGATCGATATCCTCGATTTCGCACACCAACTGCCCGCGCTTCACCGGGTCGCCTTCGATCAGGCTAAGCGCCGTGATCCGTCCGGCGATTCGGCTGGTGATATTGACCTCGGGCGCTTCGATGATTCCGACCGCGTCGATTTTCGTCATATCGACCGCGGGCCACAAGTACTTGTTGCCGTAGATGTAGAATCCCCAGCCGAGCGCGGCGAGGATAGCAAGCGTGATAAGCCGCCGAATAATTTTTCGAATCATGTGGGGGCTACAGAGTAGGTCTCGTGCGGCGGCCGCTTGCATGGGGCTGGACGCAGAGCGCGTGCAGGACCATCGCACCCAACTCGGCGGTGATCTGCTCGATTGGGCGGCTCGCCTCGTAATAGAGCATCACCGATCGCATCCCGCCGAGAACCGCGTGGGTCGCCAGCAGAGGGTCGCCGGCGCGAAACGCTCCGTTTTGCATCCCTTCTTCAATCAGCGAGGTGAAGAAGCGCACCCCGCGATCGCGCCATCCCTGGATAAGCCGGTTGCGCGCCTGCGCCATCCGCGGCTCTTCGGTGGAAATCAGGCGCAGCAGGTCGCGGCGCTGATCGTAGAACTCGACCGTCAGCGTCACAGCATGACGCAAACGATCGGTCACGGGGGCGTTGGGATCGACGGTCGAGGCATACGAGCGCGCGATCGTCTCCAATCCGTCGCTCAGGATTTCCAGGTACAGGTCTTCCTTGGACTGGAAGTAGAGGTAGAGCGTTCCCTTGGCAACGCCGGCGGCCTCGCCTACGCGATCCATCGTGACGGCCTGGTAAGGCTCGTAGGCGAACAACTGCAGCCCCGAGGCGAGGATTCGCTCGCGTTTGGAGGGCTGCGCCGGATGCGCAAGCGCGGGCGCGTCGGGGCGGGGTGCCGGATTTTGACGGATTTCTGCGGTGGCGCGCTTCATATACTGACCAGTCAGTCATTCTGGTCGACTTGAGCAAGCGAGTCAAATGAGTCCGCGGTTCAGCGGTTCAGCGATGGTGCGCCGGGGATGCTGCCATGCTATGCAGCAGACGCGTAACCGGGCGAGGACTGATGAAACACGAAATAAAACTTCAACTGCCGGAGGGACTTTGGCGGGCGATCGAGAAGCGCCGCGGCGAGACGGGGGAGTCGATTCGGCATATCGTCAATGCGGCGCTTGCGGGCCATCTCGAGGTTGAGCATCGCACGCTCTTCCAGGTTTCGACCTCGGCGGCCCTCGTGCAGGGAATCTATGACGGCGCGGTGACAGTCGCGACGCTGCGCCGGCATGGCGACCTCGGGCTGGGGACGTTTGAGCATCTCGACGGGGAGATGATCGTGCTCGACGGCGAGTTCTTTCAGGTACGCAGCGACGGGTCGGTGCGTATCGCGGAGGAAACGGCACCGAGTCCGTTTGCGATCGTGACGCGATTTGTCGCGGACGAGGAGCTGTCGATCGCGGGCGAGGCTGACTTGACGGCGCTGTGCGAGGAGCTCGATCGCCGCCGCGGATCGAACAACCTGTTTTATGCAATCCGAATCGACGCGCACTTCGATTCGATCGAGGTGCGCGCGGCGTGCAAGTCGGCCGAGGGCGTGCCGTTGGCCGAGGCGACTAGCCATCAGGCGGAGTTCGAGTACCGCAACCTGTCCGGAACCCTGGCCGGCTTCTGGTCGCCCGGCTACTCGGCCGCATTCGGCATCCCCGGGTATCATCTTCACTTCCTGTCAGCGGACCGCGGCCGCGGAGGGCATCTGCTTCGATGCGCGATGCGCGGCGCGCGGATACAGCTTCAACGCGAGGGTAACTTTCAGGTCGCGTTGCCGGAGAGCGCGGAATTTTTGAAGAGCGATTTGACGCGCGATTTCTCGAGCGATCTGGCGAAAGCCGAGAAACCGCATTGATCGATGCGGTATTCCCCAACTTTATAATCGCACTGCTCCAATTATTCACTGCGTGCGGCCCGGCATTTGTCTTTCCCCTGGGCAAGTAGCTACGAAGTGAAAGCGGGGCAACAGCCGGAACGGGGGTTGCCGGCGCGGCTCCTCGCTGGTTTTCGCGAAGATGCCGCGCCGGCGCATTTACTCTCAGAGCTGCCGGATCTGCTCGCGGCCGGTCTGGCGAGAGACGTCCCGATTCGGCCGTGGGACGCGTTCGCTGAAGCGTCCTTCGCCTAGCGCTCGATATTCGTTCAAGATCGGGCCGGGAAGATTCGGCAGAGCCAGAGCAGCAAACCGAAGTTGCTGTAGCTCGAGGCTGTCTTGCGCGTATCTTCCTGCCAGACGCGCCGCGCCGAGTCGGACCATCGCGACCATCTCGTCCAGCCGCGGTTCCTCGTCGTCCTCGAAGCTGAGCTCGCCGCGCTCCCGTTCTTCTTCGGCATCTTCATAGTACAGTGCCGGAGCGTAAACGAGGTTCCACGATTCCGCGATACTCAGATCGACTACCTCTTCGGCCGCGGATAGCAACTCCAGCACGGTCTTGTTGGTAGTCCAGTATGCCTCGGGCTGTAGCTGCCTGATCCGGCGGGTAAGTGTCCGGTCGATCGGCAGGGTCGCGAGGTCCGCATACTCCTCCACCAGTCGATGTCTTTGAGCGCGGTTTTTGCAGCGCTGAACCAACCCTCCATAGAGCATCCGATGCAACGCGCGAAAGACAGCTTTCGGATGGCGCGCGCGCGCGGCCATCGCAAAGCCGACGGCGCCCGCCGCTCCCATGTTGGCAAGGGCTTTTGCGAGGTCGTGGCGATCGTCCATCAGCTGAACAAAATTCCCGTTCTGCTGATCACCGTCGAAAAAATCGTCGATCCAGTGCGAAGCATATGTGAGGAAGGACTTTGTCCGCACCTCCGTTGGGCGGCCCGCGGAAACGATTCCGAGGATGAAGGCATGAACCTCGATATCGCGGTAGTCGTGAACGGTACTGGTTGATAGGCCGAACTGCTCGAGCAATCCGCTCTTGGCGAGCAACTCCGCGAATTCGGTATGCCCGGCCCGGACTGGGGTCAGAATTTCCCGCCATTGCGGAACCGTGCTGTACAGCTCCTGGAGGGTCGCATCACCCTCCCGGGTGCGGCTTGGTATGTGTTCGATAATCATTATTGACCTCACGAGTATTCAGTGTCGCAAAACGCTGTTGCGCGAGTCGAAATCGAGCCGGCTAACCCGGTGGCGCGGCTATCGCCGGTCGATTCAATCGGTGGCTACAGAGTTCGCGGTGTTACGCCGGTGCGGCGGCCGACCCGTTACGCTCCTTCGGCGATTCGGCAGATTGATTTGGATGGACGTCCGGCGGCGCGCCGTCTGGATTCGGCGTCCGAGTTTCCGGCGTCTTCGGCCGCGAAGAAGCGGGCCGGTCGAAACGAAGCGTCAAACGATCGGTTTCAGTCCGGAAGAGAAAATCGAATCCCCACCGAATGTACGCCTCTACCGCCTCATTCTGCAGGATCATCGGTTGGATCCAGAGTTCGGCGCCTTGTAGTGTCTCGCCGTACGGAACCCTCATCCGCTCGCAGGCCTTATCGAATTTGAAATGCGCATACAGCGCCGTGCGGTCCACGGGATCTACGAGTGGGTAGACGATGATTGCCTTCACTTGCAGCATACCTGCGATTGCGGCCACGGCTCCGGCGGCGATTTGAGTTACACCAGTAGAAAGCGACCATAAATCGCCTGCCTCGATCACGGACATTGGCGGAAGATGGCTAACATCCGGCTTGGGGAAGCTTTGCGGGAGTGTCGCCAGATCGTGCACGATGAAACCTCCCGCCATTTCTTCAATGGGCTCACCGTGGTTTTCGAACAGCCCGTATACACGTCCAAACATGAGGTGACTCATTTCGAGGCGCGATCTTTCCTTAGGCCTGAAACCGTTCCCACGAGTGGCTCGAGCCTTTGTGAGGCAGTCCCCGAAAATGCGCCGATCGTTGTCTGTGGTTAGCTGACGAAGTTCCATTAGAGTTCTCCCTTTCGTTCCAAAAGTGTGAAATTGCTTTCGCGATCGTTTCAGGCATGCGGAACTGGTGGAGGAGCTCGCGAACCGCGAATGCGGATCCGGCGCAGCGCATCTTGGCCGTACGGGTAAAGATGAAACGCGCAGAACATTGGCCAAGTTCGGCTGCAGCAAATACGAGTCCGACGAACCGCATCCGCGACAACCTTTTTCCGTTTGCGCTGTAAGCGCGGTGCGGCGCCATGCATGTCACAGTTTGTCACTTAGGAACGACAGCGGGTTAACCGACGTAATGCTTTGGCAAAAGAGCGGTGGATAATATAAAATCCTCGGGCGAAAAAGTGAGGTTACGCAAAGGGTGTAATTAAAAAGACAATGAAACAGCTTGCTCACCAGATGTGTCGTGCAATAACATGCCGGTTAGCGATGCCGGTACCGAGAGAAACAGACTTTGTTCGCGGGATCATCCAGGACGTCTTCGGATTTCCTAACGCTCGCGCAATACTGCATGAGTTGCCCTCGGCACACGCGCAGATATCTGCCTTGGCGCGGATCGACTACCGCAAGGCGCTCCGCCGGCAATTCGAGCGTGAGTAGATTCAAGCGCTGCTTACGGAACTGCGGCGGTTTCTTCCGGCGCTCAATCGCCGAGTGTTCGGAGAAACCGATCTTCGGCGTCTGGCCGCAACGGCCGCCAGGTACGATGCCGACTTACAGGCAAAGCGGTTTTCGGGCGAGGAGGGCCATGCGCTTCGAGGTTTTTATGTTCACGACTACACGGTTCTGAAGCGTCCGCTAATAGTCGTGAATACCGCTGGCCACCGCGTGGGCGTCGCGTGTACCTTTTGGCACGAGATGGGTCACCACCTTACGCACACGATCTTTGGAAGCGCCCATGAGCGCGTGGAAATGTTCTTTTCAACCAACTACCAGGATCATCTGCGACATCCGCACGAGATAGCCGCTGATTTAGTGACCGTGTTGGCAGGCTACCCGAGAACGTCGGCGGAAACTCTGTTTGGCGATTCCCGCAAAAGCCCCGCAATGCAGAACGCTGGAGCGTACGTCTCGAGAGTGTTGCCGTACGTGCGTTCCATTTCAGGCTTTGATTTCGGTTGCCATTTTACACCAACAGAAATGTTGCGCTGTCTGGCTGGCATGATTCACGTTGCGAAACTGCGGGAAGCTCTCTTGCACGAGTACGGCATATGACCAAGAAAACGCTAGGTACAGTTATTAAACAGGCGCGTATGGATCATGAGTTCACCCAACGCGAACTCGCTGGACTCGTGCAGGTACGGGGCAGCCACATCGCATACATCGAGGGCAACAAGCGCAAGCCATCGTTGTCGCTGCTCAGGCGAATTGCGGATGTCCTCGGCTTGAACCGCCGCGAACTCCTGTTTCTCGCTCAGCCGGATGCGAGATATCTGGCCGGCGATCCCGATGAAGGCCCGCCCAAGAAGGCCGTCGATTCGTGGCGGCGCTTTGTGTCGAATCGCGCGCTTCATCGGCGATACAGGATTACTCCCGGCGAGTTGAAGCTACTGAAACAGGTGAGCTTGCTTCAGGTCGTGAGCGCTCCAAGCCATTTTCTTTTTATCCTGAATTCCATCCGACAAGCGGCGGCGCGTCAGGATTGAACGGTAGGCGCCAGACTCTGGCGCCGCATCGCAAAGAACAAGATCGTCTTCCGGGCTCGCCCACACACTTTCGCCGCGCCTTGATGCATCATCCGCTTCGAGCGGATCGTGCGCCGTGTGCCCGACTCGGCGATTGGCGATTGTGGGCGAGCAAATCTACGAGCTAGACAATGGTGCGAAATACGTGGACTTATTGAGAGGTTCCAGCTTTGCGCGCCCGTAGCTCAACTGGACAGAGCATCAGACTTCGGATCTGAGGGTTGGGGGTTCAAATCCCTCCGGGCGCGCCAAAGCCTTCTTGATTGGACCGTTTCGCCGCTTCGACCATTTGCGACCGTTGCCAAACGGCGCTCGCGGCGAGACTATGCAGATCGATGGTCCCGCGCGCCGCCCCATGGGTAGCGAAATGAATCACGGGAAATTCAGGAGCCCTCAATGAGAGAAGCTGTAATTGTTTCCACTGCCCGTACTCCTATCGGCAAAGCCTATCGCGGCGCATTCAACGACCTCGAGTCGCCCTCGATGGCGGCGCCAATCATTCGCGAAGCGCTCAAACGCGCCAAAGTCGAGCCGGGCGAGCTTGACGACCTGATCATGGGCGCCGCGCTGCAGCAGGGAACCCAGGGTTTCAACGTCGCGCGGCAATGCGCGATGGCGGCGGGGCTTCCGGCGACGGTCGCGGGCCAGAGCGTCGATCGGCAATGCTCCTCAGGCTTGATGAGCATCTCGATGGGCGCGAAGCAGATTATCGCCGACGGGATGCGGATCGTCGCCGCGGGCGGACTCGAATCGATAAGCCTGGTGCAGAACTCGCACATGAACAACTATCGCTCGGGTGACCCGCTGGTATTGAAAAACGCGCCCGCGGTTTACATGTCGATGATCGATACTGCCGAAGTTGTCTCCAAGCGCTACAAAATCTCGCGCGAAGCACAGGATGAGTATTCCTTCCAGAGCCAGGAGCGCACCTTCGCGGGGCAGCAGGCCGGGAAGTTCAACGAAGAAATCATCGCGACCACGGTCACCAAGAAATTCGAAGACAAGAAAACGGGTGAGAACTCGCGCCAGCAAGTGACGCTCGAGCGCGACGAATGTAATCGTCCGGGCACCACGCTCTCGGGGCTCGCGTCGCTGCCGCCGGTCAAGGGACCCGGCGGATTCATCACCGCCGGCAACGCGAGCCAGCTTTCCGACGGCGCGTCGGTATGCGTCCTGATGGAGCGCAAGCTCGCGGAACAGCGCGGCCTCAAAGCGCTCGGAATCTATCGCGGAATGGCCGTCGCGGGATGCGAGCCCGACGAGATGGGGATAGGCCCAGTGTTCGCTGTGCCCAAGCTGCTGGAGCGCAACGGGCTAAAGATGGACGACATCGGGCTGTGGGAACTCAACGAGGCGTTCGCCTGCCAGGTAATTTATTGCCGCGACAAACTCGGTATCCCGGATGAGATCCTGAACGTCAACGGTGGCGCGATTTCGATCGGTCATCCGTACGGGATGAGCGGATCGCGGATGACCGCGCACGCGCTGATCGAAGGCAAGCGCCGCGGCGTCAAGTACGTTGTGGTCACGATGTGCGTCGGCGGCGGGATGGGCGCGGCCGGCTTGTTCGAAGTGGCATAGGAGAATTCGATTATGAAACTGGGGACGATGGCGGCCGGGTTTGGACCGCAGATTAAAATCGACATCGGCAGAATTAAGGAAGCGGAAGCGCTCGGCTACGACTCGGTATGGACCGCCGAGGCGTGGGGCAGCGACGCGATTACACCGCTGGCGTGGATCGCGGCGCAGACCACGAAAATCAAACTCGGCACCGCGATCATGCAGATGCCCGCGCGGACGCCGGCGATGTGCGCGATGCAGGCGATGACCGTCGATCAGATGTCCGGCGGCAGAATGATTGTCGGCCTTGGACCCTCGGGGCCGCAGGTGATCGAAGGATGGCACGGCGTCGCGTTCGGCAAGCCGCTCAAGCGCACGCGCGAGTATATCGCGATCCTGCGGGAGATTTTCGCGCGCGAGAAGCCGGTCGAATTTCAGGGCGAGTATTATCAGATGCCGTACACCGGCCCCGGCTCCTCCGGACTCGGCAAGCCGCTTCGATGCATCCTGCATGGACGCGCCGATATTCCGATCTACACCGCGACTATCTCGCCCAAGGGCGTCGAAACCGCCGCCGAGATCGCCGACGGATTCATTCCGGTGTGGACCACGGCGAAGGGCCTTGAGACTTTCGCCCCGCATCTCGAGGCGGGCTTTCGCAAAGCAGGCGGCGCAAAGGGATGGAAGGATTTCGAAATCGCGGTATCGGTCAACGTAGTCGTCAACCAAGACGTGCAGGCCGCGCGCGACGCACTGAAGCCGGGCCTCGCACTGTATGTCGGAGGGATGGGCGCTCGCGGCAAAAATTTCTACACCGATCACGTTAGCCGGCAAGGATGGGCCGACGACGCGCACAAGATCCAGGACCTGTATCTGGGTGGCAAGCGGCAAGAAGCGGTCGCCGCGGTTCCCGACGCACTGGTCGATGAACTATCGCTGGTCGGCCCTCGCGAGCGAATCCTCGAGCGCGCGGCGGCATGGAAAAAGAGCAGGGCGACCACGCTCCTAATCGGCGGCGACGCCAACGCGGTCAAGGTGGCGGCCGAAGCGTTTCTCTAATCCGATCGAACAATATGCGATAACGGAATCGGCGCGGTGCTACTTCACCGCGCCGATTCCGATCGCGGTTCCCCACGGCTTTCCATAGAAATCGGTGTCCGGCACTCCGTAGGCTTTGGTGCCCGCGCCGATCGCAGGCGAGCCGGGCAGGGGAGTCATATCGGCCGGCGGGTTCGCAAGCCTTGGATTAGTGCCCCTCCATCCGGTGTATTCGAGATTGTTGCGCCAGATGGTTCCGCTGCCGCCCGCGACAATCGCCGAGTTGTGCCGGTTGTAGCGGCGATTGGCCCACGCGATGTTATTGGCCCATACGATTCCCGTGCTGAACCCGTCCTGGAGTTCGCCGCGCCAGGTTGCCGAATTTGTCGTCACCGAATGATTCCAGTAGGCGGTGTTGTTGCGCACGACCACATCCGACGATTGCGAGACGTTCACCCCGGCTCCGCCGTTTCCGTAAACGATGTTCTCCTCGATGAGGCTCTGTTCCGTGTACGCGCGATGATCGGATTGCGCGTGATTGCCGTCGTCGAAAATGATCCCGTTGCCATCGGTGCCGCCGGGAGGATTGGCGTTGTTGTACGAGAGGTTGTAGCTGATGACGTTGTGCGGCCCCGACGAATGATCGAACGCGGTAGGATGATAAATTGAGATGCCCGATCCGCTGCCGCTCCATCCTTTGGCGCAATCATGAACGCGGTTGTGCTCGATCTCGCGGTAGTCGCCGTCGTTGAGCTGGATTCCGCTGGCGTTGGTAAATCGGACTTCGTTGCCGATGATGCGAGTATGATGCCCGAAGCCAGACGACACGATGCCGAATGATCCTCCATCGACGACCAAGTCTCGAATCTCGAGATAGTTCTTTGCGTTCAAGTTGATGACATGGTCGGATCTTCCGCGTCCGATGAATATAGCTTTGCCCGGATGGACCGCCCGCAACGTGATCCAGGCTCCAGGAGCGCCCGAGCGTTTGAAAGTGACGGGTGGGTAGTTGCCGTCCTCAAGGCAGATCGAGGTTCCCGGCGCCGCGTCGGAAAGCGCGCGCTCGACGGAGTCGCCGGCGCGGAGCACAACGCTGCATCCGGGAATAACAGGGGGCGGGGGAGCGGCCGATGTAGCCGGCCGGAGACCCCCACACTGCGCGCACGCCAGAACCACCGCCAAAACGATTCCCGCGCGCCCATAGCTCAAAAGCCCCGTGACTTGCACAATCCACCCCTCCGGACAAGGTATGGTATCGCGTTGGCCGCCAGAAGAGGTCCGCCAGCAGTAGTCAGGCGGAATCCTGGATTCCTCGGGCGCGGCGACGCGGAGGCAGTGACACGGGGAGACGCTTCCGACAGCTTCTTACGATTGAGCGTTGAACGATTACCGGCGGCGTGAGAGAACTCGGAAATTCGACCGAAGTTTAATTTGATGCCAATCAAGACAGGGCGATGGTTTCCGAGAAGCGCGACGGCCGATTCGCGCCGAATCCTCACGACGCGGGCGCTGCGCGGCTTTGGCGACGGATTGGTGAGCGTGCTTTTGCCGAGCTATCTGCTGGTGCGGGGATTTTCCGCAGGGCAGGTGGGCGCGATCGTATTCGGCACGCTGCTCGGCTCCGCGGCGCTGACTTTGTGGGTCGGACTGGCGAGCCATCGTATAGGACGCAAACCCGTCCTGCTGGCCGCATCCGCGTTGATGTTCGCGACCGGGTTTGGATTTGCAGGCGCGCGCGGCTTTTGGGCGATCTTCGCAGTTGCTGTGATCGGTACGCTCAATCCCTCGGCTGGCGACGTGAGTCTGTTCCTGCCTGTGGAGCAGGCCTCTCTTGCCGAGACCGTTGCGGCGTCCGACCTGACGGCGGCATTCGCGCTCTACAACGTCGGCGGTGCGTTCGCGGGTGCTTTTGGGGCGCTCGCCAGCGGATTGCCGTCGGTGATCGCACCGCGGATGGGATGGACGCTGGCGGGAGCGCAGCGCTCGGGATTCTTCATCTACTCCGCATTGGCGCTCATCGCCGCGATTCTTTACGCATCGCTGACTCCCGCTATCGAAACCGAGCCTCTGCCCGCGACGACCCGGGCGCTGGCGAGTTCGCGCGCGATCGTGATCAAGCTGTCGATGCTGTTCAGCCTCGACTCGTTCGGCGGCGGTTTCACGGTCCAATCGTTGCTCGCGCTGTGGCTGTTCAAGCGCTTCGATATGTCGGTCGCGGCGGCAGGATCATTCTTCTTCTTTGCGGGACTCCTGGGCGCGTTGTCGCAGTTTCTGTCGTCGTCGTTCGCGGCGCGATTCGGACGGATTAACACGATGGTGTTCACGCATTTGCCGGCCAACGTGTTTCTGATCCTCGCCGGTGTGATGCCGAACCTCCATCTGGCGATCGCGTTTCTGCTGTTGCGTGCGCTGCTCTCCTCGATGGATGTGCCGGCGCGGCAATCGTATGTCATGGCGGTGGTTCCACCAGAGGAGCGCGCCGCGGCAGCCGGAGTGACCAATGTGCCGCGCAGCCTGGCGTCGGCATTCTCGCCGCTGCCGGCGGGAGCGATGCTCGATTACTCGGTTTTCGGATGGCCGCTCATTTGCGCGGGATCGATCAAAGTTCTTTACGATCTGCTGCTGTTGCGCCAGTTCCGTCATGTGCACCCGTCAGACGAATCCGGTCCATCAGCCAATTAGGCCTGCTTATTGGTAGCATTAGCCATGCCTTGTCGTCTTTTCGATGTAGTTAGCTGACTGACTGATCGACCGCGCCGATAAGGCCATTCGTTGCTGAGCCATTTGCATTTTTATTACGAAATGTTAATGTTTGGCGGCGTCGAAGATAAACGAACCGTAATCCGGCGGTGTGGCAACTGGATCGTTTACTTCGCAGTAGATTAGATGGCAGGTGGATCGACAAACGGATCTGGCGGCGACCGCGCCGGGAAGTCGCGGCGGCTGCCGAATTTTATCGCTATTGGTCCGGCCCGCACCGGAACGACGTGGCTGCATCATGCACTCGCGCCGCAGATTGCGCTTCCGCAGGGGACCAAGGAAACCTCGTTTTTCAGCTCCCGGTACGGATTCGGTATCGATTGGTACGCTTGGCACTTTCGCAACGCGTTGCCGGACGCGGTCGCGGGCGAGGTTTGCCCTTATTTCGCCGATGCGCGGTCGCCGTAACGGATCGCGCGGCATATTCCCAACTGCAAAATAATCTGTACGGTCCGTGATCCGGTCGAACGCGCATGGTCGTACTACCGGATGCGGCGATATTACGGCACCGCGCGCCTCTCGTTCGAGGAATCGCTGACGGCGCATCTGAATATCGCCGAAGGCAGCAGATACGCGTATCACCTGACGGGCTGGTTCCAGCACTTCGGACGCGAGGCCGTTCTGGTCACGCTTTATGACGAGCTCGACTCGGCGCCGCAGGCTTATCTCGATCGGATTTGTCGCTTTCTTGGTATCGGGCATATCGTCCTGCCGCCAACCTCTACGAAGCGCGCCGTAAACTCGATCGATCGGCCCGCGCGCAATCGGCACCGCGCGCGCAAGGCGCATCGCATGCTGGGCCGGCTCCGGAACTACCGCGCGTATCGGACGATCGATCTGCTCGATCGGTTTGGCATGTGGGATCGGGCTTTCGGCGGCGGCGAGCCGTTCGACCCGCTGAGTCCTGAGGTTGAACGGCGAGTGCGCGAGCGTTTTCGTCCGGAAGTCGCCGCGCTCGAGGATCTCCTGGGAATCGATCTGTCGCGATGGAAGCATCAAGTTGACGCGCCCGCCGCCACGCCCGCGATGGCGCTGACCGGATCGTGATTTTTCTAATCGCGCGGGCGGACTGACACGTACCGATTTCCTCGTTCGTAGAATCGCCAGGGTTTTTTCGCCCACGCTTCGGCGTATGCGACGTTGATGCGCGCCGAGCGCCCGATGCGCCCGCGAGGACGATCGGATTCTTCGAGGAAGAGCGCCTCACCGCACAGGTCACATCCGTATTGCGCGCCGGTGATTCCCAGCGCCTGCGTGAGCTTGCCGGGACCGTTGGTCAATTCGCGCGAGTCGTGAGCGCGCCTGCGCCGCCGCGCCATCAGCTCGACACCGCGAATCGGTTCGACCGCGCGAATCAGTATCGCGTGCGGAGTGCCCGCCTGCGCGATGACCAGGTTCATCGCCCAACTGATTCCGTAGAGCAGATAGACGTACGCATGTCCCGGAGGACCGAACATCGCGGCCGTGCGCCGGGTCAGCCCCTTCGAGCTGTGCGATGCGAGATCGAGCGGCCCGCGATAAGCCTCGACTTCAACGATTCTTCCGGCGGCTTCACCGTCGGGGGTGCGATGCACCAGAATCTTGCCGATAGTTTCGCGTGCCGCGGCTAGAACCGGCTGCGTGTAGAAATCGCGTGGGAGCCTCGCGGGCGAATAACGTTTCATCTTCGCGGGAAAGCCTATAATACTTTTGACGGGCGTATAATGCGCCGTGACGCACGATGGCAAAAGTTGAACAGCTTCGGCCCCGCGAACGTGCGGGCGTGCTTGGCTCGCCCGCCAATGCAATTCTGCGCGGTGAGGGGCTGACGAAAATCTACGGCTCGCGCACGGTCGTGGATAACGTCGCGGTGCATGTCGATCCCGGTGAAGTGGTCGGGATGCTGGGGCCCAATGGCGCCGGCAAAACCACCACTTTCTACATGCTGGTTGGACTCGTCAAGCCGGATCGGGGCCGCGTGCTCCTGGGTGAAGACGAGATCACCAGCCTGCCGCTCTACCAACGCGCGCGGCGCGGGATCAGCTACCTGCCGCAGGAGCCTTCCGTCTTTCGCAAGCTGACCGTCGAGCAGAATCTGCTCGCGGTGCTCGAGACGCTGCCGCTTACGCAGGAAGAGCGCGAGAGCCGATTGCAGTCGCTTCTCGACGAGCTGGATATCGCAAGGCTGCGCAAGTCGAAGGCGGGGGTGCTCTCCGGCGGAGAGCGGCGCAAGGTCGAGATCACCAGGGCGCTGGTCCTGAATCCGTCGTTCCTGTGCCTGGACGAGCCGTTTGCCGGAATCGATCCGATTACCGTGGTCGAAATTCAGCGCATCATTACCTACCTGCGCGAACGCGGCATCGGCATTCTGATGTCTGATCACAACGTCCACGCCGCGCTGTCGATCATCGATCGCGCGTATGTGATCCACGGCGGAAAGATTTTGATCGAAGGGCCGCCCGAGGCGATCGTCGCCAGCGATCAGGTGCGGCAAGTCTTTCTGGGAGAGCGCTTTAAGCTCGCAGAATGAACGCCTCGCGCGCCCGCGCTGTCTAAGGATAAGGCGGGTAGGGCGGCGCTGGTCCAAACCCGGGTGACGGCGGATAAGTGGGGTAGCCCATGCCTCCGTAAGAACCGTACCCCGTCCCAAAGCTGCCGAACGATCCGCCGGTCATGCCGCCGCTGCCGAATGATCCACCGAACATCCCGAGCAAGGGTAGGATCATGCTGAGTCCGCTCGGACTCGAGCTCTGCGACTGATACGACTGGTAGCTCCCGTACGGATCCTGCGCCGATTGCTGATACTGCTGCGCAGTGCCGAGTGACGGATCGTAGGCGTTGCTCTCCGACGAATTGCCGCTGGCGCTGCCGTATGTTCGCGTCGTCATCGCAGCAGGATTACCGCCCTGACCGGCGCCCGCGGTCGCGAGTTCAGGCTGGATCGTGATCCGGTTATCGACGGTTACCCCAGCGTCTTTCATGTACGCGTGTGCCTTGTTCTCGGCGTCCTGCTTGCCGTAGCCGCTCGCCACGTATCCGAACAGAATCACCTGTCGCGCGCCGCCCGGAGCGGCCAGCACCTGCGCGCCGACCAGAGGCAGGCGATGATCCTTTAAGTAATCGGTGAGCGCCTGGCTCTGCGCCTGATCGACGGACGCGTTTTTGAGCGGTGGCGGAGCGGGATGCGGCGTGTAGGTCATCCGCGCGGGCGCAGCGTAACTCGTTGTGCCGATCGGTGCGGCCGCGCCGCCCGAGGCAGGCGGCTGCATGCACGATGAAAGCGCCATCGCCAACACTGTAAAAATCGCGGCGTGAACGATCCTGCGCATCGGTTACAGCATATGCCTGATAGGCGTGTGCGACAATTGCGGGAAAATCGCGAACTGCGTCGCATTGTTCGCGGTCCGCATTTCCCAGTGGCCGCGATCCCTCCGTCCCACGACGTTAAACCGTTGCAGAATCAGCACATTTAACATTCGGTAAACACGATACCGCCTGGATTGAACTGGCACGTGTGATGCTCAGATCAGGTTGTCGGGGCGCTTGGGGATTCTTTCACCGCCGACCCGGCAGGAGGCATGTATGAGGCCAATCATGTTGGACACTATCGAGGTACAGAATTCCCAAAGTCCAGTGCCTCTGCTGGATGCCGCGGTCGCCGGCGCGATTCTCGCACGCGATCCCGGCGACCGTGCTCTCCGCCGCGAGGCCGCGCAGGCATGGCGATGGCTTAAGCCGGTGCTATCGGATCATGTCGCGAGCGAGGAGGAGATGACTTTGCGGCGAGTGGGGTCGGAGCGCGTGCTCCCGCAGTCGCTGCTCGACGGCGTTCGCGAACGACTTGCCAGGCTGCGCGTCCTTGCGACGACCGTTGGCGGTGTCGACTTCGATCGAGCCGGCGACACGGAAGTGCGCCGCGGAGCGAGAGCGCTATGCGCTATCGCCGTGGATCTTGACGACTTGATCGATCGCGACGAGACGCTCCTGTTTCCGATCCTGCAGCGCAGCCTGTTCACGCACGCATCGCCCAAGTAAAAGTTGACGCGCAGGCGGCGCGTCGGCGCAGCCGTTCCGTTGCTACGCTATTTATCTGCCGTACTTGATGTCGATCAGAAAATCGCGCACGAGCTGATTGAACACCGCTGCCTGCTCGAAGTAGACGGAATGGCCGCAATGCGGAACGCTGGCGAAGCGTCCATCGGGTAGCCACGCCGCGAGCGTTTCGATCATCTTCGCGGGGATAAGCGCGTCTTCTTCGCCGGCTATGCACAGCACCGGCATCGTCAGGCGATCCTTCACTTGGGCAAGGTCGTACCGAGTCGAGCCGAGGCGTTTCATCGCATCGGCGGGGGGGCGCGCGCCTGAAATCATCAGCGAGTCGTACAAGAAAGCGAGCTCGCGATTGCGCAGAAAAAAATCTTCGGCGTACGTCGGAAGCTTGCCGATCACGGGCGCCGCGAGCGGCCCTGGCCGCGTCTGCGGAAATTTCATCTCCGGAGTGAAAATTCCGCCCGGCGTATCGGCCATCACCATCCCCGCGATTCGATCGCGATTGTCGAGCGCGCAGCCGACGATCGTCCATCCACCCATCGACTGGCCGACCAGAACCGCCTTGTCGATCTTCAGATGGTCGAGCAGGCGCGCGAGATCCGACGCATGCGCGGAATTGAACAGACCCTCGGGATCGGCGGACATCCCGAAGCTGCGCTGATCGATCGTGACGCAATTGTACCATCGCATGAAGTACGGCACTTGCTGCCACCACGACAGATGGTTGCCGCCGAGGCCGTGCAGAAAAATCAAAGCCGGTCCGGAGCCCGCGGTCTCGTAATAGAGCGAGAACTTACCGATCTCGAGCCGGCTGGCGATCAGGCGATGATCCACTTCTGAGGCTGTCATCGAATGACTGTAACATCGCGATGCGCCCGCTCGAAAGCGCGCATGATCGCGAGCGAGCGGAGGAAATTCAGACGGGCTTCACGCATTCCACGAGAAAGTGATGCGCTCGGACGGTGAACGGTCCGGTATTCTCGATCCGATCGTGAATCGCGCGCAGCGGCTTGAGGTAATCGTCCGCTTTGAAATCCGGCACTTGCCAGGGAACAGTTTTCAAATAGTAAACGACCGCACCGGCGTCTCGAAAAGTCGTCTTCGCGAACGCCTCTTTCGCTTGCAGGATTTTGAAGCTGACTGCCCGCAACTGCTTTAGCGCTCCCGCGAGGCTCCACGCCTCGTAGCGTGGAGGCGGCAAGCCGAGCAGATCGTTGAGCTCGGAGAAGTGAGTGCCGCCGCATTGCTGCGTAATAAATCGGCCGCCCGGCCGCAGCATCCTGTACACTTCAGCCGGCAGATGCGATTCGTGCCGATCGATCACGAACTCGAACGATTCGCTGCGAAACGGCAGAGCCGGTCGGTCGAGCACCGGCGTTTCCACCGTCGAATAATTCTCGGGCGCTCCTTCAACTAACACCACCTGCGCGCCGAGCGGGCGTAAGCGCCGCGCGGCGACAATCGCGTTGGGCGGGTATGACTCAGTCGCGACGGTTCGCGCAGGCAACGGTGCGAGCTGCGCCAAAACCTCGCCGCCGCCAGTGCCGAGATCGAGCATCGAGGCGACTCGGTTTACGCGCCGCACCTCGTCGAGGTAGTCAAACGGCATTGGCTCTTCGATCATCCGTCCGCGCAGATGACTGAAGTCCCAGCCTGCGAATGGCGCCGCATCCGCAGCCGCGATTAGTTCGTCGAATCGATTTGTGGCCATATTTTGCCTGATCCGAACCTATGCTCCAGACTGTAGGTCTGAAAGTGTGAGCCCGAAATTGTCTCTTGTGCATATCGCTGTTGGCCGAATATCTTGAGGTGCGGCCCCAAAAGGCGACATGCATCAGACTTCTCCGAACCTCACCCTGCGTGGTCGAATTCTTGCAGGCAGTCGATTCCGCGTGGGCATTCTAGTCTTCGCGGGATTGATAATCGCAATCGCGCTCGCGGTCCCCGCCTGCGGCCTCGTCACCAAAACCATCAGCACCGGTGGTGAGCAGAAACTCAAACGCATTGAGCCAGTTGGCCTTGCGACTCCGCGGGTGATCATCTTCGCGCTCGACGGCGCGGGCTACGATCAACTGAATGCCGCGATCAAGTCGGGCAGCGCGCCCAACATCGCTTCGGTGCTGGGCAAGGACAACAGCGACGGCCTGTTCGAGCATGCCTACAGCGCGCCCAAGGCGCTTAGCGTGCTGCCCTCGAGTACGATCGCGAACTGGTCGGCGATCTTCACGGGGCAGCCACCTGCGTGGGACGGTGTGACCGGCGACGAATGGTTCGAGCGCCGGACGATGAGGTTCTTTGCGCCGGTGCCGGTTTCCGTCGTGGACACAACCGATTTGACCAAGGTCGTCAACGACGATCTGGTTGGGCGCGTGCTCCAAACGCCCACCGTCTATGCGCAAATTCCGGGACGCTCGAACGTCTCGCTGCTTTCGGTGTACAAGGGCGCGACGCTGTACACGACGGTCGCGCCGACGTCGCTGGTGGGGATGATCGGCGGATTGCTGGCGGGCAAGGCGCAGGGCGAATCCGCTGAAAAATCACTCAGCGCGGATATCGATCTCGATTCGGTGCCGAAACTCCTGGACGCGATAAATGAGCACGGGATTCCGAATCTGCAAGTGGTCTACTTTCCCGGCATCGACATCTATACCCACGAGGCGAAAAATCCGCTCAAGTCCGAGGTCGATTATATCGAAAAGGTTACCGACAAAGGCGTTGGCCAAGTGCTTGATTTCTACCGCAAAAATAACGCGCTCGAGGGAACCTACGTGATGTTCATCGCGGACCACGGCCATATTCCGGTGATGAACGATCACGCGCACGCTCTGGCGGCGACCGGGAAGGACACTCCGTTCGAGCTGGTTCGCCAGCTTGGAATTCGCGTGCGCAAACCTTCGGTCGATGTAACCACCAGCGAAGACGACTTTCAGGCGGTGTTCGCCTATCAGGGCTTCATGGCCTACATCTACCTGGCAGACCGTTCGACTTGCGCTGCTCCGGGCCAGAAATGCGATTGGCCGAGGCCCGCCCGCCTGAACGAAGATGTGATGCCGGTGGCGCGCGCCTTCGACGAGGCGAACCGGACCGGCAAGGGGATCGCCGGGCTCAAAGGGACGATCGATCTGATCTTCGCACGCGAACCCGCGAGGCCGGGGCAGATGGCTCAGGAGTACCAGATTTATGATCGCGGCAAGTTAGTGCCAATCTACCAATACCTGATTGCGCATCCGCGTCCTGACCTGATCAAGCTGGACGAGCGGATGCGCGGGCTCTCCGCCGGGCCGTACGGAGTCCGCGCCGGCGACATACTGCTGCTCGGCAAGGCGAGCATGTCGATCCCAATTTCCGAGCGCTACTACTTTTGCGAGGTTCCACACTACTCGATGCACGGCAGTGCCGAGTGGCAGGACAGTCACGTGCCGCTGATTCTCGCTCAGGTCGGAGGTTCGGGCGCGGCGATGCGGGCGATCGTCGAGAAGTTCGGCGGCGCCGAGCCTTCGGAACGTTCGGTTACTTCAATAGTCCGCTCGCTGTTCCGGAAATGAACGCGCGCCGCGCGCGCTGCGGAATTTTCTTCTCTCGCGCATCTTTCGGATTGGTCCCGGATATACCAGATTGATTCGCTGAATCTCCGGCGATTCAATGGCGATGAGCAAACGACGCCCCAAAGGAAAGAAGCATCGCACGAATCGCGCGTCCGGCTCCGGCACGCGCGCGGTATCGCGCGCGCAGGTCCGCTCGGGATCGTCCTCCGGATGGTCTTCGGAAACCACCGCCGCGATGGTGGTGCTGATGCTTGCGGCGTTCACGCTGCGTGTCGGCGCGGCGTTTGCGTATCCCAACGTTAATTTTCCTGACGAAATCTACCAGGTCACCGAGCAGGCGCATCGCATCGTTTTCGGCACCGGCATCATTCCGTGGGAGTTCGCGGTCGGCACGCGCTCGTGGCTGTTTCCCGGCGTGATCGCGATTGTGATGGAGTTCGCGCGGATCTTCAGCAACGCGCCCGGATTCGTATTCGGCTGCATCACGATGTTCATGGCGATAGTGTCGCTCAGCGCGGTCGCGTGCGGATTTCTGTGGGGCCACGGGATAGCGGGCACGCGCGGCGCGATCGTGGTCGGAATGGTCAATGCGATTTGGGCGGAGCTGGTATATTTCTCGACCCATACGCTGACCGACGTGATCGCTGGCGACCTGCTGGTCGCGGCGCTCTACGTCGGCTATCCCGACGGCCCGGCCGCGTCACGCCGTAGAATGCTATGGGCGGGCGTGCTGTTCGGACTGACCTTCGCGATTCGGGTTCAGCTCACCCCGGCGATCGCGGTCGCGGTCATCTGGATTTGCCGGCGCGAACTGCGCGCGCGATGGATTCCGCTCATAGCGGGAGCGCTTGCACCGATCCTGTTCTCCGGCCTGCTCGACCTCGTGACCTGGCACGGACTGTTTCGCAGCATGTGGCTCAACGTCTGGATGAACATCGGGTTGCATATCGCAGAGGGATTTGGGGTGGAGCCTCACTACTGGCTTGCAGTCCTGACGTGGAAAATCTGGGGATATGCGGCGGTGCTGATCATCGCGGCGATCATTTTAGGCGCGCGACGATTGCCACTGGTCTTCGTCGTAGCGATCACCATTCTGCTGACGCATTCGAGCCTCGAGCATCAGGAGTACCGCTTCCTTTACCCAACGATGCCGCTGGTCGCGACGCTCATCGGGGTTGCCGTGCTCGAGCTGTCGCGGATGGTGCGCGAACGAAGCCAGCTTCCATTCGGCGCCAACGTCGACGCAATCGTGGGCGTCGCGATTTGGTGCATTGTTTCGTACTCGATCGCGGTCTCTCCCAGGTTTCGCGGGTTGTGGACGCTTGGCAGCGGACAACTCGCGTCGTTTCGCGCCGTTTCGGCTCAATCGGAAGTCTGCGGCCTTGGCCTGTTGGGACTCGGATGGCTTAATATTCCGGGCTACAGCCATCTGCGGTCTGGAATCGCAATTTACCAGATCTCCGGAAAAGATTTTCAGGCCCATCCTAGCGCGATCAACGCTGTGCTGGCGCCTGGATGGGCGGACTTCAAGCGTTACGGGTACAAGCGAGTGGAATGCTTCCGCGATGGACCCAATCCCGACATACAGTTCGGGAACGGGCCGGTGTGCTTGTGGACTCGCCCAGGAGCGTGTGTGCCCGGCGGACTTTCAGGGTTGCCAATCAACTGGCCACGCGCGTTGATCGGCCATCAGAGCGAATGGCTCGCCCACTAAGGTTTCGCCGCGACTAGGGCAGCGGAATCGTCAACGCGTCGTAAACTGCGAAGCGCGGCCCGTATGCGGACTGGAAGACCCCGATAACCGGTGGCGGGGCGAATCAGGTTGGTGCGATCGAACAAATTGGCCAGCACGACTCGATCGGTGAGCGTGCCGAGCCGGGGTACGTCGAAGTTGCACGCGACGCTCGAATTGAATTGCCATATGTTCGGAAGCTGAATCGTGGTGGCGGAAACCTCCACGCAAACCGCTACCGTATAGTCCGTCGAAGATGATCTTTGACGAAGAACAAGCCGGCCCCGTGCCGCCGGACGCTCCGTTCAACTATATCCGTGGGTTCGACAATAGAACAATTGACCGCGGGCGATTTAATATGTTTGATCGGTCAAATAAAGTTCGCAAACAAGCCGGACGGGCTCTCCCGAACATCGCGGCGCAATCGCGAGAGTAGGAGCGGGCGAAAGGAATACCGGGTGTCAGTAGAGCGCAGGAATTGGTGGCTTTGGAATGTGGCACTCGGCGGCGCGCTGGCCACACTGGCTTTGTTTTTCGCGCAACATCCCGCGCGCGGGCAGGCGGGCGCTTTCGCGGGTGTCCTTACGTATCACAACGACAATCTTCGTACCGGCCAAAATCTGGCCGAAACGATCCTCACGCCCTCGAACGTCAACGCGGGTCAATTCGGCCGATTGTTCACGGCGCGAGTCGACGGAGAAATCTACGCGCAACCGCTCTATGTACCGGCGGTTTCGATTTCCGGCAAGGGCACCCACAATATCGTGATCATAG
>JBOHWH010000028.1:0-5582 GCA_050736695.1 Binataceae bacterium (SeqCode)
GTGCATATCCAGCATCGACCCGTCCGTGTTGGAGGCGATGCCGCCCGCTTCCTCGACCAGCAGCGCGCCTGCCGCGACGTCCCATGCCTTGAGGCCAAACTCCCAAAAGCCGTCGGTTCTGCCGCTGGCGACGCCTGCGAGATCGAGCGCAGCGGCCCCAGTGCGCCGCACACCCTGCGAGCGAATCATGAAAGCCTCCCAGAACGACAGGTAGAAGCCGCGCCGCTCGCGGCGGTCGTAAGGAAAGCCGGTGGCGAGCAGAGCCGAGCCGATAACCGGCGTCGCGCTGACCTTGATTGGTTTTCCGTTGAGCTTCGCGCCGCGTCCACGCTGCGCGGTGAAGCATTCCTTGTGGACAGCATCGTAGATGACGCCGAAGCGGGTCTCGCCGCGGTGTTGATAGGCGATCGACACGCAGAATTGCGGAAAGCCGTGCGCGAAGTTGGTGGTGCCGTCGAGCGGGTCGATAATCCATCGATGGTCGCTCTGGTGCGTGCTGGCGCCGCTTTCCTCGGCCAGAATCGCATGAGTCGGAAACGCGCGATGAATGAGCTCGATCACCGCGGCTTCGGATTCGCGATCGGCTTCGGTGACCAGATCGATCGAATTTGATTTGCGATCGATTGTGATACGCGAGAGGCGCTTTAAGTGAATTTTGCCGGCGGCGCGTGCGGCGCGCATCGCGACTTGCTCGATTTCGGTTGGCACAACGCATCGAAGATAGTTCACCGCGCGCGAACATAAAAGCGCGCAGCGCCGATCAATCGACAGGAACCCGTGCGGTCAAATCACACGTGGGAGCGAACCGATGGCGGTTCAGGATGCGGCGGCGGCCGGGGCCGATTGCGTGGTCATCAGATGTTGCGCGTAAGGCATGATAGTCGCGAATAGATCGACTTGGGAGTCGAGCGTCTTGCCGAGGCCCGAGAGCAGGCCCATCACGCGGTTCACCAGCAACACGTCGCCAGGAACCTCCACGATCGGATTGGCGCGCAGCGCGCGTGGCAGGTCGTCGTTGAATTTGTCGATCAGTTCTTTGTCCGCGTAAGCCTTGTTGCGCGTAACCGTCTGTCCGAGAAAGAGATCGGCGACCGTCAGGAGCGTGTCAGGCGAGCCGTCGCGGGTGCGGAAGCCGAGCTCCTTAAACGCCCGGATCGTCGCCTCACGGTCGCCGCTGAGAATCGCGAAGGTCAAGCGCACCATCCCGTCGCGAAACGCGGGCGGAAAATCCTTGGCGAGTCCGAAATCGAGATAGACCAGGCGCGGCCCCGGCTGGATGAGGATATTGCCCGGATGCGGGTCGGCGTGAAAAAAGCCGTCACGCAGGATCATCGCGCAAAACTGATCCATCAGCTTTTGCGCGACCGCGCGTTTGTCGATTCCGGCGCGCTCGAGTGCGGCGATATCCGTGATTTTGATCCCTTCGATCAGCTCCATCGTGAGCACGCGCCGGGCGCTGAACTCGCGATAGATCTCCGGCACTCCGACCGACGGATCGCCCGCGAAGTTACGCCGCATCGTGTCGGCGTTATCCGCTTCGTGGACGAAGTCGAGTTCCATCGGGATGTACTTCAGGCCCTCGCGCGCGACCACGCGTAGGTCGAAATCGCGCTCGAGCCACGCAAGCCATCTGAGCACCAGCAGCAGGTTGCGCAAATCGGCACGGACGATTCCCTCGATACCAGGGTACTGCACTTTGACCGCGCATCGGCGCCCGTCATGCAGCCGCGCCGCGTGCACTTGCGCGAGCGACGCCGACGCGATCGGCACCGGGTCGAACTCCGCGTATGCCGACTCGAGCGTCCGGCCGAGCTCGCGCTCGATCTGCTCGCGGATCATCGGAAACGGGCGCGGCGGCACGCGATCGTGCAATCCCGCAAGCGTGGAGACCCATTCGTCGGGCAACACGTCGGCGCGGGTCGCGATAAATTGCGCGGCCTTGATGAGCAAACCCTCGAGCCGGATCGCGGTCGCGTACATCGCACGCGCCGCGCGCAGATCCTGCCGGCGATAGAGCGCGGGCTTGTTGCGCGCCGATACGAAGCGGGTCCAGAGCTGGACCGATTTGTATCCCGCATAAACCCGGATCGCGAGCCACACCACGTTGGCGAAGCGCCATGCGCGAGTGGCCAGCCCCGGCAACGGCAGGCCGGGAGCAAATTCTATCCGGTCGTTGCTGGTGGCGATCATGTAGATGAATTGAGCAAATGAGGCGCGAATAACCAATACTATTTTAGATGAAGAACCGCGTTCATTGAACCATATAAGACGCCGCAGCGAGAAGCCTTCGGTTGACTCACGATATTTACCGGAGCTAGGATTGGCGCCATGAAGCCCGGTAACGCAGTTCGCCTAGTCCCCAATTCATCGCGTGTCCTCATGAATTGAGACGGACTCCGATACCTGGCTTGATCAGGCCCCGCTGGCTTCAGCCGGCGGGGCTTTTGTTTTTTCCGATCGGCGGAGAATATGGTGCGTAGCGACGACGACCAAGGCGCGATTCGCGGGATAATCCGGCGCTACTATGCGGTCTGGCTGACATACTCGTTGGCGGGCGGATTCCTGTTCGGCGTCTATCCGATTTTCCTGCACTCGCGCGGGCTTACCCAGTTCGAGATCAACAGTGTGCTGGCGGCGTATTTTGTCGTCCTGTTTCTGACCGACGTGCCGACCGGAGCGTTTGCCGACGCGTTAGGACGGCGGCGGGCATTCGTGCTGGGCGCGGCGATGCGCACGATTGCCTTTGTGGTGTATTTTTTCGCGCGGCACTACTGGATCTTTTTGATCGCCGAGAGTATCGACGGGATCGGCACGACCTTCGGCAACGGCGCGATCGACGCATGGGGCGTGGATGCGCTCGACCTGGCCGGCTACGAGGGGCTGAAGGACCGACTCTTCTCGCGCATCTCGCAGCTCACGACGATCGGCTTCATGGTTTCGGCGATCGGCGGTTCGTATATCGCCGATATTAATCTCGCGTGGCCGTGGCTGTGCGGTGCGGTGGGTTACGTGATCAGCGCCGTGATCGGCTTTTCGCTGATGACCGGCGAGAAGCACGATTCGGCGGGCGTCGATTGGCTCGGGCTTCCAGGAATGATCCTGCGCCGGGTGATCGACGGCTTCAGCGCGGGCTTCGACAGCAAGACCGTTCTGATGCTGAGCGCCGCGGGTGCGGTCCAGGTTGCGGCGTGGTCGCCGTACTGGCTTGAATGGCCGCTTTTGTTCAACCAGAGCTACGGTGTCGGCGTCTGGATAATCGGATGGATTTACTGCGCGTTGTCGGCCGGGCGCATGCTCGGGGCGGAGATCGTCTCGCGCTCGCGGCCCGATCAGGCCTCGCGTCCCGGCCGCGTCGCGGCCCTGGTCGGCGCGGCGAGCGTGATGCTGGCGGTGGCCGGGATGCTTCAGGCGCGGCCCAACGTCGTGTTGATCATCCTGTTCGTGATGAACATCTTTTCCGGCGCGACCCAGCCGCTGCTGCAGAGCTGGTTCAACGAGCAGGTCGAGTCGGAGCATCGCGCGACGCTGCTGTCGTTCAACAGCACGTTTGCGACGATGGGCGGCTCGATCGGCCTCATCGTCAACGGCTATATTGCCGACCGCGCCGGACTGCCGGTCGCGTGGCAATTCGCGGGGATGCTCTCGTTGTTCGCGATACCCTGCTATCTGGCCCTTCGTTCAGGAGCGCGAGCGGTCGAGCTTCCCGCTCCCGCGGCGAAGTAGGGCAGCCGGATGCAAGTCCGCCCGCGTGACGATTGATGCGCGGGCGGAAATCCGGCGGGCTTTTTTCTCAGCGTTTGGGCGATTTGCGGATGGTTTTCAGGATGAAGACGAAATCCTGCTTCGACAGGATCGATCCGAGCATCGCGAGATGCGATAGCGCTTCCATCTCCTGATCGGTGATTTGGTGGCGATCGCGCAGCGCCTGGTCGGACTGAAACGACGACCAGACTTCGCGCCGAAAGGTCGTGTCCGCAGTGCTATTTTTCGATGCGTGATTGTGCGTTGCCATTTTTCCTCTTCTTGTCGGGAAGTTATACTCTATGAAGTTATTTCATGCAAGCAGTTTGAGCGTCTTGTCGTAACAAAACGTGTCGTGCCGGTTCGTGCACGACCCAAGCACCGTCGTCCGGGCGGCATGGCGGCGAAAATCACCGCTGACGCCTGATTGCCGGTTCAGGATGAGCCCAGTCGCAGGCGTGCTTCATAGTCAGGTCAGACGAACCGGCGCCCCGCGCTATTCAGCCTGATTTGCCGGGATTTATTCCTGTAGCATCGATGCCACTAGCGGCGCGTTGGAGGGTTCGTTAAAACTATTGTCTCACGCGGCGCACATGGTGCGTCCCGGAAGGCTCAACCCGGAAGCAGATGGATTTTCCCAGAATCAAACGCCTGCCGCCCTATGTTTTCAACGAGATCGGAGACCTGTGCTTGAAGGCGCGCCGGGCCGGCGAGGACATTATCGACTTCGGCATGGGAAATCCCGACGAGGCTACTCCGCCGCATATCG
This sequence comes from Binataceae bacterium (SeqCode), assembly GCA_050736695.1. GTDB lineage: Bacteria > Desulfobacterota > Binatia > Binatales > Binataceae > JBARDN01. The sequence goes on from JBOHWH010000028.1 coordinate 4,511, forward strand.
TGGCCAAGCTGATCGAGGCCGCCGCCAAGGCGCCCAATCATCGCTACTCGGTCTCGCGCGGGGTGTACAAGCTCAGGCTCGCGATCAGCGACTGGTACAAGCGGCGCTATGGAGTCGAACTCGATCCGGACGGCGAAGCGATCGTGACCATCGGCTCGAAAGAAGGCATCGCGCACATGGCGCTGGCGATTCTCGATCAGGGCGACGTGGTCCTCGCGCCGACGCCGACCTATCCGATCCATCAGTACGGCTGCATCATCGCGGGCGCGCAGGTGCAAGGCGTGCCGATGCGCGCGACGGGCGAGGAATTTTACGAGGAGCTGACCTCAATTGTCAGCCGCACCTGGCCGCGGCCCAAATTCTTGATCATGAACTTTCCGCATAATCCGACCACCGCGACGGTGGATTTGCGCTTCATGAAACGGGTTGCGGATTTTGCGCGCGAGAACCAGATGATGGTCGCGCATGATTTCGCATACGCAGATCTATGCTTTGATGGCTACGTGGCGCCGTCGTTCATGCAGGTGCCGGGCGCCAAAGAAATCGGCGTCGAATTCTTCACGCTGTCGAAGAGCTACAACATGCCCGGATGGCGCGTCGGCTTCGCGGTTGGAAATCGCGAGATGATCGGCGCGCTGGGCCGGCTGAAATCGTACCTCGACTATGGGATGTTCGCGCCGGTGCAGGTCGCGGCGATCGCGGCGCTCAATGGTCCGCAGGAGTGCGTCACTAAAATCAACGAGACCTACAAGCGCCGCCGCGACGTTCTGTGCGATGGGCTCGGGCGCGCAGGATGGCCGGTCGAAAAGCCCCGCGCCACGATGTTCGTATGGGCGCCAATTCCGGAAGCGTTTCGTCACATGGGTTCGATCGCATTCGCCAAATTTTTACTCGCCGAGGCGAAAGTCGCCGTGTCGCCGGGCGTCGGTTTTGGCGCCGACGGCGATGGCTTCGTCCGCTTCGCGCTGATCGAAAACGAACATCGCACGCGCCAGGCGGTGCGCGGAATTCGTCACGCCCTCGCAAGCTTGGGTGCGGGCGCGCCGCGCCGCGCGGTCGGCGTCTCCTGAAC
>JBOHWH010000029.1:0-43325 GCA_050736695.1 Binataceae bacterium (SeqCode)
CGCGATCGTGATGATTCCGGCCTACCGCGAGGTTGGTGTCGAAGGCCTCGCGATTTTCTTTTCCTGCGCGGCCGTGGTTGCGGGTCCGTGGTACCTGTACGCGGCGCTCGCGAATCATTCGGCGTTCTGGTCGGTGTTCGTCGGGCAGGAAACGCTCGCGCGTGTGACCTCGCATCTGGAGGATCATCAGCGCGATCTTGGGTACACGCTCGAGACGCTCTACCGCGAGGTCCGATGGTTGTGGCCGGTCCTGATTCCCACCGCGATTGTCGGAATCGATAGTCTGCGCGCCGGAGTTCGCGCCGCACTTAGACGACTTCCGCCCGATACTGCCGTCTGGACGTTGTGGTTCGTGATCGCGTTTGCCGCGGCGTGCGTCGTGCAGACCCGGTTGCCGTGGTACATCCTGCCCGCGCTGATTCCGGTCGCACTGATAGCAGGGACATCGCTCGCCGCCGCTCTCGATGGCGTCGGCGCCTGGAGCACGCTCTCGCGACGCGCGGCCTTCGCGAGCCTTGCGATAATCGCGGTGTTGGCGCCGGGGCGATGGAGCAGAATCAACGACGGCTTTCGCCTGCAGCGCGACCGCAGTATCCCGAGCTACATGATGGCGATACGGGCGCGCAATTTGGCGCGCGAACGATTAGGCGGCGAGCTGTACTTTGCGGGTATCTCGCTGCCGACGATGGTTTATTACAGCGAACTCAAGTGCCACTTCGTCACGCCCGCGCCGGCTGGCGGGGCCGTCGAGCTGATTTCCGACGAGAGCCGACCGCCAAGGGTCGCGCGCCACAACCTGGTGCTGGTCGACAGGGACGGCGCCAATTTCAAGGTCTCGAACTATGATCGCGAATGGCGCATCAGCGTGACCGGCGACGCTCCGCCCCGTGGCCGCCGGCAGAGGCGTATAGTAGGGCTGCCGCCGGGCGCGATCGCGGAGCGCCGGCTTTCGGAAGGAATCGTTTCGGGACTCGATTAGCGTATCTGCAACATTATTCGTAGCCGATTTGTAGCGAAGTAGTAGCGATGACACAGACGGCGCGCGCCAAGGGTCGGCTTGGGTAGCGATCATCCATCAGTAGCGCATCAGTAGCGCGCGGGAGCGGGCGAATCGCGATGGCGCGCGGATTGCTACTAACCTCGCATGCCATCGGCGGCCACGCCGGTAGGGCAGTGCGCTGACTCACCTCCGCCTGTGGCGCGGAGCGATCGCCTCGCTCCGCGTCGCGGGCTCTCACCAGTCTTGCGAATGCTTTGGCTATTATTTGCAACTGACGTGGACTTTGGTCCCCGGTTTCGGGAAAATAATTAACCCTGAACACCTCCGCGCGAAAGCGCAACCGTTCCGGGGGATCAGCGGAGGAAAGAATGCAGCTTCGATATTTCAGTGCCGTCGCGCACTTGCCGGCTGCCGCGCGAGGGCTCCTGATCGCCGCGATAATTGCGCTGGCCCTCGCCGCCAGCGGAGCAGTGTCGCCGGCGTGGTCGGCGCAGTCGCTATGGGTCGCCAACAACCTGTCGATCAACCTCGAGCAGTTTGAGCAGCCGCAGCTCAAAAATACCAGCGTGCCGCATCCCGACGTGATCAAGCTCTCGGGCAATCCACTCGGAATTTCATTCGATCGCAAAAAAAATCTTTGGATTACCGTCGGCGGTGATGAAGTGCAGGAAGTCACCGCCAGACAACTCGCGGGGGCGAGTAGAAATTTCAGCCCGACTCCGACGGCGGTGATTACCAGTTCGTCTTTCGAGGATCTGGTCGGCAGCGCATTCGATAAGACCGGCAATCTGTGGATCGCGGACGCGAGCGGCGCGATCTTCGAACTGAGCGCCGCGCAGTTGGCCGCCGGCACTGCCGATACCGCGCCCGCGCTCACGCTTACCTCGGCGGTATTCGTGTCGCCGCAGTTCGTCGCGTTCGACAAGGCAGGCGACCTGTGGGTTTCCGACGAGGGCGCGAGTTCGCTATTCGAATTTTCTCCCGGCCAGATCGCGGCGGGTGGAAGCCAGGCTCCGCGCATCATCACCGACGGACTTGCGGCGCCGGGCGAGTTGGCTTTCGATCGCAGTAAAAATCTGTGGGTCACTAACTTCGACAATTCAACGGTGGTTGAGTATTCGAAAACGGATCTCGCAACCACGGACAATCCCGCGCCGGCGGCGACGCTGACGGCCCCCAACAATATCCTCGCGGGAGCATGGGGATTGGCGTTCGATCACGCCAACAACATGTGGGTTGCGAATTCCACTACCGGCGCGATCTTCAGATTCGGTCCGGTCCAACTTACCGCCAAGCACGCGCTGCGCCCCAAAGTATTCATGGGCGGCGCCAACAATTCCTCTTATCAAATAACCTTCGGACCAACCTCATGACAGCCGCGCGGCCGCGCCGTTTATGGATCGGACTTGAGAAGCGCGCGAATCGGTAGCCGATGAAGATCGCAACCTTCAACGTCAACGGCGTTAACGGCCGGCTACCGGTGCTGCTGCGCTGGCTCGCCGAATTCAAGCCGGATGTCGCGTGCCTGCAGGAGTTGAAGGCGCCGCAGGAAAAATTTCCAGAAGCCGCGATCCGCGATGCGGGCTACGGCGCAATCTGGCATGGCCAGAAGAGCTGGAATGGCGTCGCCATCCTCGCGCGCGGAGTGGCGCCCGTCGAGCGTCGTCGAGGACTGCCGGGCGATCCGGAAGACGCGCACAGCCGCTACATCGAGGCGCTGATCGAGGGCGTCGTAATCGGTTGCCTGTATCTTCCCAACGGCAATCCAGCGCCCGGCCCCAAGTTCGATTACAAACTCCGCTGGCTCGAGCGCTTTGGGAAACATGCCGACACTCTGCTCGCCGCGAACGAGCCCGTCGTTCTTGCCGGCGACTACAACGTCATACCGACTGAGTTCGATGTCTATAAGCCCGAGCGCTGGGTCGATGATGCGCTTTTCCGGCCCGAAGTCCGCGACGCCTTCGCTCGTCTGGTCGCCCGCGGCTGGACCGATGCGGTTCGCAAGCTGCATCCGGGCGAGCGCATCAATACTTATTGGGACTACTTCCGAAATGCTTTCGCGCGCGATGCCGGCATGCGCATCGATCATCTGCTGCTCAGCCCGTCGATCGCGGGCCGCCTCGTCAGCGCGGGCGTCGATCGAGAAACCCGCGGCTGGCAAAAATCCAGCGACCACGCCCCCACCTGGGTGACACTCGCGAACAAGTAGACGATCAAAGCAAGCCCGGAAGATATGCGCGGTGATTGGTGGGCAGGGAGTGAATCGAACACTCGACACGAAGATTTTCAGTCGTATGAAGCCGAGTGAGTATGGGCAGTCATCGGAGAGAATCGCGAGGAATGCTCGGGTTTTCAGGCGCTTTCGGGGCGCCCAAACTCCTGTGAAAACCGATGCCGCGCGATAGTTAATGGAACGTCATGCAACGCGGGGCGCCGGTGGCTGTGTTGCCGCGGCTGCGGATGTCGCACGTCACAATCGTTACTATTGCTCGCTTTCGGAGTAGCCGCGCTCGCGAACCCTGAAGGCTTCCGGGATGTACCCAAATGTGACCCAACCTCCTGCCAAATTCGTGCGTGACGCATAAACACCGCAGCAGCTTTGGTGGTACCACTTTCTGCGCCACAGGTTGCGCCAAGAACCAAGACAAACTGCAATCGGCTCTCCAGGCCAGCCGGCGCCTGCGGCGGCATAGAGGTCCATCGGGTCGATCGCACCCCGAAACAATATTTCCTTGCAAACCCGACAGCGGCGCGGTTTGGACTTCTCGGATAACCAATCGTACCATCGGTTAGGCTTAGGCCAAGGCTCCCACCTCGCAGGAGAAGCTGGAGCATCAGGCTTGCTTCGCCTCATCGCACCCGCCTCTTGGTCACCGGACGGTTTCTTACCGTCGGACGATTTCGACTTCGCGGCCTCGGTTGATGAAGCCTACAAAAGGGGCTTCCGAGTGCGGCAGAACGAATGCACCGTTTGTCTCGTCGCTGTCCTCTCCATTGACACCGCATTTCCTGAACTCTCGGACATTTCGCGCGGCGACACAATGGGAGAGGTGACAGGCGCCGAGCGGTGGTCCGATGGCGCAGGCGCGCGCAGGCTTATACGGCGGCGCCCTTCGAGCGGTTGCACGCCTCGCACAGGAGTTGGACGTTACGCTCGGTGCTGCTCCCGCCCGAGGAGACCGGGATGATGTGGTCGAACTCCAGACTTGACCGCGAACCGCACTTGACGCACTGGCCCTTATCGCGCTGCCAGACGAACAGGCGCACCGATTCAGGTATAGCCTCGCGAGCAGCACCCTGAAGGCGCTCCATGTTTTCCAGAGCATCGACCTCGCGCCGGATCTTTTCGTAGTTTCTTTCCCGGCGGAGCACATATCTCTTGATCAGGAGCGATTCCATCGCCTGATCGCGCAGGCCCCTTGGGCCGGACGCGACGAATTTCAGGACCTTCCCCTTGTAGCACCACAAATCGAAGCTCCGAGAGAGAGACCGGAGTTGTTTGGGTTCACAATTTTGCGACTCGACGAACTCCCACGCCGCGCTTCTGTATGTTTGATTTTCGCTGCGAGCCTGAAACCACGGAGCGTAGAAACTGATCCATTCCTTCACCATGAAGTCGCTTCCAGCAGGTGGATGGGGCGCCTTCTCCACGAGGGTTGACCACCAGAAACTCTCGGGCTCCACCCAAGCCTTCGTTCCCTCCTCCAGCTTGTAGTACGGACGGATGACCGAGATTTCCTCGGGTCTGGAGATCTCCAATATGGCAGCCCCCAGACCATAGGCCTCACTCCATTCCAGCTTTCCAACAATCGTGATTTTCGGCTGCGACATCGGGTTCAATCTGGGGGATAACAGCGCGGCCTCAGGAACCAACGAAATTGCCAACTGGCTCGGATTCGGCGCGCCTCAACTGATTGATCGGTTGGATGGGGCAATCCACCGACCTCCTCATCCCACCATTTGGGTTTCACGGGTTCTCGAACTTCAGCTCGAACGATTCGGGTGAAGACCTTAAGCGAGATGCGGTAGCCAATATAGATGATCAGGACGCCAATCGCGGCAACCCAATCGCCATACTGGTAGATTTGCCAACCGATTGTCGCTGCGGCAATCGGACCGACATAGATCGGAACGCGCATTTTGTTCCCAACCCTCGCTTTGCATTTCCTAACGCTAAGCGGCGAAAAAACTCAAGGTTAATCAACGGTCAGAATCTGGGCGCGAACCCCACCATCGCCGAGCCTGCTAAAGGAGAAGAGAGGCGACGATCACGTATGTTCCAAGGACATAAAGCAAGCGGTAGGCGAATCTGTTCACCCCCTCGGGCAGCGTTCTGCCGTTCCAGGTTCGAATTGACCAGTCAAGCAAGGCGAGAGTCGCCGCGAGGATTAGGGCTGCGCCAGCCGATTGCAGGACGATGGTCCAGAGACGAAATTCGCGAGCGCCTACGCTTGCGCGCAGAATCGCGCCTGTCGCAAGGCCAGCGAGAATCGTTACTGCCGAAATGCAAACCGATTTCGCGAGCGAAGCGCGAATCAAATCGGTACTCTCGCGATTTTGGACGCGCAATTTGTTCCGCCTATCTTCGGTGGTAGACGCGGGGGGTTCAGATTGAAGAGCGAGGGCGGTAGCCTGTTCGACAAACTCGGCTGGTCGAAACACCAGCAGCGCGAGACCGCGAATAGTAGAAGGTCGTCTTGAGGAAGGCATTTGACTGTTTCTCCCGGTCTTTTGCGCTCGCAACATTAGCGCGACGATGTTATTCGAGCGTCGAGAATCTTGCGAACCCCGTGCGCGCCAGCGCCTTCATCGCGCGCGCCATCCCGCCGATCTTGCCGCACGCCCGCTTTCACGCTGACACGACGATTAACAACCTTCGCTTCCTCAGATTCCCCGCGTATTCCTTACGGAATTTCACTTCGTTGCATGACGTTGCAGGTCGATTAGCGCCCAGTTTTCGGGCTTGTGACCCCGAGCCGTGCCGCTCCGCCCTGCCGCGCTTTCGTCGGTCAACTTTTTGGACGGGACCGCCGTGCTCTGCCACGATCGGGGTATAGGGCGCACGACGCGCCCAACGGGAGGCAAGATTCAGTGACAATCAACAAACCAGTAGGACTCGGATACATCGGGGCGTGGCCGAACAACATTCCCGCGTCCGGCGATCTTTATCGGGCCTTTGGCGTAGCTCAAAGCGTGCTTGACGGATGGCCGGCGGTAGAGGCTGCTATCCGGGGCAATTTGTCGCTGTCCGAGCAAGGAAAACGAATCGCTCTCGCGAGCGCCGTCGCCGACTCGCAAACCAGATTGAACCGGGCCATGGTGGCTGTTCTCGCCGCGAAGAAGCAGCTTGCGCGGGATGAGCAGGCGCTGACCGCTTCGCCCGCGAAGGGCGACGTTTACACGGAATTGCGAGCGCAAGAGATTCGCGACCACCTCGGGCGCATTGAACCCTCGCAACGCCTGGAGGCCATTCGCGCGGCGCTGAGTGAGAGCGATCCAACTCAGGCCGATGCCGAGACCCTCGACGCGGTGCTCCGCGCGCCGCGCTGCGCTCGGCTTGTCCCTGCGGCCGTCGAGAAGCAGTTGAACGACACGCTCCTTCAGCGCCGAAACCCCGGTGCCGTCGAGCAAAATAGCGATATGGCTGTGGCCATCCAGACGGCGGGTTATGCGCTAGAAAGAGCTTCGGCGCTAATCGCGCAACGTGCCGGCTTCACGCCGCCGGTCTCCCAATTCGACGGCAACGCATCGGCATAGCGATGGGCGTCTATCGCCAAAACTGCCGAGTGTGTACGCACGCCGACCGCGTGCAGATTGAAATGCTGCACGCGAGAGGTGCGAGCGCCCGCCAGATCGCGAAAGTCAAGGGCATCAGCCATTGGTCGGTGCAGCGGCATATCAAGAACCACGTCGGCGCGGAGATGATCGCCCGGCAGCCCCGCCTTAATGCCGAGCGCGCGAACTTCAAACCACCGCGATGCACCCAGATAAGTGTGGGTAGGGGCGATTTTTCGACGCTCCCGCAGGCATCGGCCCGTCCGGCGGCCCGAGGCTTTATAGAGGACCAAAACGCCCTCTCTCTATCGCTCCCAGTTTCTATACCAGGGGAGATAATGCAACGGTCATGCAACGAGGCCGCGAAATCCGGCACCCGAGATTTTCTCGTCGTGGGTAAGTGGCTGAATTTTCAGAGGAAATTTGGTGGGCAGGGAGTGAATCGAACACTCGACACGAAGATTTTCAGTCTTCTGCTCTACCGACTGAGCTACCTGCCCACCGTGGCGGATAGTGCGCGCGTCGCGCGCGGTTCACGAACGATCATTCGTACCGGTAGTTGGGGGCGCATGCAACCGGCATGCATCGCTTGGTGCGTCGATGAGCTCGACGCGTTAGCGCGATAGCTTGGCGCATCGCGACTCGACGAAATCCACCACCGCTGCTTCCAGGTTTACGTTGTCCAGCCGATCGATCTCCTGCACTCCGGTCGGGCTGGTGACGTTCACCTCGGTCAGATAGTCGCCGATAATATCGAGGCCGACGAAGTACAGGCCGTCGCGCGCAAGCCGCGGCTTGAGCATCGCGCAGATCTCCCGATCGCGCGCGGTGATCGGCGCCTTTACGCAAGTGCCGCCGACGTGGATATTTCCGCGATGCTCATCGTCGCGCGGAACGCGCAGCGTTGCGCCAAGTGGTTCTCCGTCCAGCACGATCAGCCGCTTATCTCCGGCGCGGACCTCGGGCAGGTAGCGCTGCGCCATGATCGGGCGGGTTGCGAATTGCGTAAGCGTTTCCAAAATCGCGCCGACGTTGCGATCCGCTGTCTGCACGAAGAACACGCCTTCGCCGCCGTGCCCGTCGAGCGGCTTGACGATCATCTGGCCGCCCTGTTGCTCCATGAACTTGCGCAGGAGCGGCGCCTCGTAGCTGACGATCGTGGGCGGGATCGCGCGGGGAAAGTTGAGTGCGTAGAGTTTCTCATTGGCTTCGCGCAATCCCGCGGGATTGTTCAGAACGAACGTGCGGCGCGCGTCGGCCAGGCTGAGCAGCATCGTGGCGTACAGATAGTTCGCGTCCGCCGGCGGATCCTTTCGCATCCAGACCGCGGCGAAATGCTCGATCGCGTAGTGGTCGCCTTCATCGAGGAAACGAAAATGCGGCGTCGCGCGCATCACCTCGCAGCGCCGCGCGCGCATCGTCACTTGCGGGCCTTGCGCATAAATGTCGCGCAGGCCGGCAAAGTACAGCTCGTGCCCGCGATGCAGCGCCTCGAGCATGAAGGCGAACGTCGTGTCCTTGTCGACCAGGACGTTCTCGAGCGGATCCATTATGAACGCGAACTTGTGCGGCACCTGACTCTCCTCGATCGTTTTGTATTATACCTCGCGCGCGAGGAATTGCCCCGCGATCGCGAGTGCCGCCAGCGCCGCAGTCTCGCTGCGCAGCCGCGCCGGCCCCAGTCCCGCGGCGACAAATCCGGCCTCCGATGCCTCCGCGAACTCGCGCGGATCGAAGTCGCCCTCGGGACCGATCGCGATCAGCATCGCGCGCGGCGCGGTGCGCCCCAGGATCGCGCCGATCGCATCGGCTCCCGCCGAGCACAGCAATCGGAGGGTGTCGCGCGGAGCTTCGCGAATCAAGCCGTGGAAATCGATTGCCTCGCGCACGCGCATCGGAGGCAACGCCATACTCTGCTTCGACGCCGCGATCGCAAGCCTGTCCCATCGCGTGTGGCGTTCGATGCCGGGTGCGCGCACCAGGCCGCGCGCGCAAACGATCGGCCACAACTCGGTCGCGCCCAGCTCGGCCGCTTTTTCGACGATGAAATCCATCCGCGGACCCTTGATGATCGCCTGCGCAAGGATCAGTGGCGGGCGCGCCTTCGCGGTGCGCGTTGCGATCACCCGAAGTTCGGCGGCGGTGCGATCGTAGCGTTCCAGACTTGCGGTACATTCAATTCCATTCGCATCGATCAGTGAGACGGTTGCGCCGGGTGCGATTCGCATCACGTCGCGCATATGATGCGCCTCGGTTCCGGTCATGCGGATCAGGCCACCTGGGCCGGGTGCGGTTTCGATCGCGAAGCGGGGCAACGTTTTCATCGCGCAAACCTGAGCGTCGCCCATCCGCGGCTATGCCTTTCGGAAACCGGATGGATGAGTTTTCGGTACGCGCGAATAACCTCACCCGATTCGCTGGTGAGAATTCCTCCGAGGATCAGATGACCGGCGGGCGCGAGCCGGCGCGCGAGCTCGGGCGCCATCTCGATCAGAACGCTCGCCAGGATATTCGCGACGATCAGATCGAACCGTCCGCGCACCGAGTGCAGTGGAATCGCGGAGAATCGAATCATGCGGCTGGCGCCATTCAGTTCGGCATTGTCGCGTGCGTTGTCGAGCGCGTCGGCGTCGATATCGATCGCGACAACCTGCGCCGCGCCATGCAGCCGCATCGCGATTGCCAGCAATCCCGAGCCGGTGCCGACATCGAGCGCGCTTCGGATCGCAACGCCGGCCGACGCGATTTGCTCGATCGCGCGCAGCGCACCGGCGGTGGAAGGATGATGCCCGGTGCCGAAGGCGCGCGCCGGTTTGATCACGATACTTTTGCGGCGCGGCTCAAACTCATGTTCCCACGGCGGCACGATCAGAAACGTACGGCCGACATGGAAGGGGCGAAAGCGATGCTGCCACAGCGTGGCCCATCCCGGATCGATAATTCTGCGCGGCGGACTGCTGCGTTCGCCAGCCGCCAGCATCCCGGCTTGGCGCATCGCGAGCCGAAGCCGCGCGAGCTCGCGCGCCGGGAGGCGATTGAAGAACGCCTCGAGCGTAACAACCTCGCGCGGGCGTTCGTTAGGCCGCGCCATCTCCGCGACGGAGCATCCGAGCGCGCCATTGGCGACGAGCAATCCCGCGGCCTCGTCGGCCATCGCAGCCGGAGTGCGAAAGGTCGCCTTGGTGTACGACTGAGCGATGGAATTGGCCTGAGTCATCGCAACCGGCGGCAATGTTACGCGAGATCCGCGCCGGATGGCATCGCGGGCTGTGGAGATATACCCGCGTGGCGATTGCCGATCCGCTGCGAGACTGCGTAAACTTGTTTGGTCAGATGAACCTCGCAGGAATTACACGATGAGCGCGCGAGTGCTGAATATCGGACATCGCGGCGCCAGCAAGGCATTTCCGGAAAACACTCTGGCCGCGTTTCGCGCAGCGTGCGACGCGGGCGCCGATATGTGCGAGCTCGATGTGCAGCTAAGCCGTGACGGCGCGGTGGTCGTGATTCATGACGACACCGTCGATCGCACCACGAACGGACGCGGCGCGGTCGCAGCGCGGACGCTTGCGGAGCTCAAGCAACTGGACGCGGGAGGCGGCGAGCGGATTCCCACTCTCGATGAGGTCTTTGCGGCGACGGCGGGGCGATGCGGTCTGAACGTCGAGCTCAAAATCGCCGGGCTCGAACGGCAGGTCGCAGAGATCATGCGCAAGTGGAAGGCGACCGGGATCTCGATGGTGTCGAGCTTCGATTGGGGCGCGCTCGATGCGATGCGCACGCTTGCGCCGGAGATCCGGGCGGGAGTGCTTGCGGAAAAAAAGCCGGAGCGGATGCTCGAGGCGGCGGCGCGAATGCACGCGTTCGCCGTCAATCCGCGTTTCAATTTGGCGGCGCGCGAGCTTTGCGCGGCCGCGCACGAACGCGGCTTCAAGGTTCTGGTGTGGACGGTGGATAAGCCGGAGGCGATGCGCCAGCTTATCGAAGCGGGCGCGGACGGAATCATGACCAATTATCCCGATCGGATGCGATCGGTGCTCGGCGCATGATGGGACGAATCGGCGAGGACAAAATCGAGGAAGTTCGCACGCGCGCCGATATCGTCGAGATTATCGGCGCGCACGTTCGTCTGCGGCGCACCGGCCGCAACTTCACGGGCCTGTGTCCGTTCCATCAGGAAAAGACGCCGTCGTTTTCGGTCAATTCCGAACGCGGATTCTTTCATTGCTTCGGATGCGGCGCCGGCGGCACGGTCTTCAACTTCATCATGAAGATGGAGGGATTGACGTTTCCCGAAGCGGTGCGCCAAGTGGCCGGTCGCTACGGAGTCGAGATTCCCGAGACTGAATACGCCGGCGGCCCGACCGTTTCCGAGCGCGATTCGCTCTATCGCGCGAATCAGGTCGCGGCGGAGTTTTTCGAGCGCGCGCTGTGGAAGAGCGGCGAGGGTGCGGGTGTGCGCGCATATCTCGAAGGGCGCGGAATCACCGTCGCGACCGCGCACGCATTCAAGATCGGATTTGCTCCCGCACAGCCGGTGTGGCTCGCCAAGGCCCTCGAGAAGCGCGGGCTTACCGATAGCGGGCTCAAGCTCGGACTGCTCAAGCGCGATCCCGCCGGCACTCACGACATGTTTCGCGCGCGTGTGATGTTTCCGATTCGCGACGTGCAGGGGCGTGTCGCCGCGTTCGGGGGCAGAGTGCTCGACGACAGGATGCCAAAGTACCTGAACTCGCCCGAGTCGCCGCTGTATTCGAAGACGCGTACGTTGTACGGCATCTACGAAGCGCGCCAGGCGATCGCGGCTACGGATCGCGCGATTTTGGTCGAAGGCTACATCGACGCAATCATGCTCTGGCAGGCCGGTTTCAAAGAGGTTGTCGCCGGGTGCGGCACCGCGCTCACGGTCGAGCAGTTGCGGATGCTCAGCCGGAACACGCGCAACGTGCTCGCGTGCTTCGACGGCGACAATGCGGGCCGCAAGGCATCTCTGCGCGCACTCGAAACATTCTTGCAGGCGGGATTGCTCGGCCGGGGGATTTTTATTCCCGCCGGATTCGATCCTGACACGTTCATCCGCGAGCAGGGTGCCGACAGTTTCGCGAAGCTGGCGGACTCGGCGGAGCTTCTGATCGATTATTTTCTCGCAGCGCAGGCGGAAGAGGCCGGGCGATCGGTTGCTGGGCGCGCGCAGGCGGCCGAGCGCGTTGCGTCGGTGCTGAGGATGGTAACGAATAAATTCGAATTCGACATGCTTGCGCGGAAAGCCGCGCCGCTACTTGGCATCGGCGAAGAGTTGCTGCGCCGCGAATCGCGCCGGCCTTCGACAACGGCGCCGCCGCGCGCGCTAATTTCGAGTCCGGTGGCGAACGCCGCGCTGCCGCCGGCAGGAGACGCGGGCAGTCGCGCCGAAATTGGACTAATCGCGATCGCCATGCTGCATCCGGAGCTCCGCACGGAGATTGCCGCCGCGGCGCCCGAGCAAAACTGCGCGAATCTTGATCTGGCGCAGGCGCTGATGGAGGTTTGTACACGCGAAGAATCGCATCCGGCTCTGATAGGATGGGCGGCGGAGCGGCTGAGCGCGGAGCAGCAATCTGCGATCGCGGCGATCGCGATCGGCGATTTTATCGAAAGTCGCGATCAGGCGCGCGCGCTTGCCGGCGACTATCTTGCGGCGCTGGAGCGCCGGCGCCGCGGCCGCGAAGTCGAATCGCTCAAACGTAGCGCGCGCGCATCGGCAGACACGCGCGAAGGCGACGATCAGGCGGCAGCGGCGGCGCAGGCGGTGATTTCACTTAGGCGGGAATCCGAAACGCGGCGATGAAGCAATGGCTGGCGGCTTAAACGAACCTTGCGCATACCACTTAAAAGCGCCGGCGCGAATTGGTAGGATCAAGGTTCGCTCGATGCATTTTCAAGGGCCCATAGCTCAGCCAGGTTCAGAGCTGCCGGCTCATAACCGGCTGGTCCCAGGTTCAAATCCTGGTGGGCCCATCTCATTACAAATCGGTACATTTTTAGCCCCGGACGCGTACGCGCGAGCAATCGCGCGCGCGCAGTGGAGGACGAATTGCGCGAAGAGATAGCGCGGTTGATGGACTTGCAAGTCCTCGACCGCCAACTGCAAGAACTCGAAACGTCGCTGTCGGATGTCGCCGGACGGGTGGAGCAACTCCGCACCGAAACCGAAAAGAACCAGGCGGAACTTCAACGGCTAACCGAAGAAGATCAGCAGGTTGCCGCGGCGCGCAAGCGCCTCGAAAAGGAACTCGCCGAAGGGGAAGCGCGAACCCGCAACAAGCGGATGCGCCTGAACCTGGTCCGCACCGACAAGGAATTGCAGGCGGTCACGCACGAGATCGATTCGCTCAAGGACACCAATCAGCGGATGGAAGGCGAGTTGGCGGCCTTGAACGAGGCAGTCGGCTCGCGCACGACGCGGATCAAGGAACTCGGCGAAGTCGTCGCCAGCGGCCGCACCGAGTTGGCCGCCGCTGAAAAGGAAATCGCGGATCGGGTCGAGGAACTGAAGACCGCAATCGGCACACAGCGCACCCAGCGCGATAAAGCCGCCGGCGAAATCGATCGCGGGCTGCTGTCGCGCTACACGATGCTATTTCAGCGGCGCGCAGGGATGGCAGTCGCGCTGGTGACGCCGCTGGCAAAAGACGGCAAGTGCACCGGATGCCAGCGTCTGCTGCCGCCGCAGCTCTACAACGAGATTCAGAAACTCAAGCAGGTCCAGATTTATTCCTGCCCCAACTGCCAGCGAATCCTGTTCTACCAGGCGCCGCCGGCTCCCGCCGAAGAGTGATCCAGCGCGGGGCGACTGCTGGGCGGCACGATGCTAACATTGCGCCGCCGGAGTGAGTCGGGCGATCGCTCTCCGCAAGGGGAGAGGAAAGTCCGGGCTCCATAGGGCAGGATGGCCGCTAACGGCGGCGCGGAGCGATCCGCGGAAAGTGGCACAGAAAACAGACCGCCCGAAAGGGCAAGGGTGAAATGGCGGGGTAAGAGCCCACCGGCGCGCGAGTGATCGCGCGCGCATGCCAAACCCCATCCGGAGCAAGACCAAATAGGAGGGTGAGCGGCCCGCTCTTAGCCCTCGGGTATGGTCGCACGAGCGTCCGAGCAATCGGGCGCCTAGAGGAATGATCGCCGCCCGCAAGGGCACAGAACCCGGCTTACAGACTCACTCCGGTTCTATTTTATCTTGATCGATTTCGCCGCGGCCTCGAGCGCGGGCAAAATTCCGGCACCGCCGGTGACATAGCCCGCGACGCGCGCGAGTGCGCGCAAATCGGGAACTCCGGCGCCCAGCTCCGGAGCGATCGATAACTCGACATCGGCCGGAAGCTCGCGCGCGAACGCGGCCACACCCACAACCTGCGCGAGTGTTCGTGCGCGGTATTGCGCCAGATCGCGTGCGAGCGCGGCACGTCCCGGCCGAGTCGTGGATGCGGCGCCGGGCTTGGCCAGGCGCTGGATCGCGTCCAGATGCGTGAGCGCGCGGCGCGGGTTGCGGACCGCTTCCTGCCACGAGCGTTCGTCGAGAAACCGGTTGACCACGATCGCGGACAGATGCAGCTTGTCGCGCTTCATCTCGCCGATCAGATCGCGTGCCTGGCGCAGCCGATCCTCCTCAGCCGTCGTGACCATCACGAAGCGCACCGCCGGCGAGCGCATCAGCGCCTCGGTCTTGCGCAGCCGGTCCACGACCACGTCAACCGTATCCGCCGCAGCGGCAAAGAACTCGGCGATCGTAGAAAGAACATTGCCGCCCGCGAAGCGCTCCAGCTCGCGCATCACGAAGCGCGCCGCGCTGCTCGCGACTTTCACCGCAAGCCACCCCGCCGAGAGCGACGGCGTGAAGAGCCATCGGGCAGTGCGGGAATCCAGCAGGCGCGTGAAGCGCGCGGGAGCCTCCAGGAACTCGAACGCGTGCGCGGCAGGGGGAGTATCGACCACCTCGAGCGCGAAGTCGCCGCTCTGATGAAGATCGTAAAGCTGCTGCAGCGCGGCGAAAGCCTCCGCGCCGGCGAACTCCGCCGACAGGCTTTGGTAAAACGGATTCTCAAGAATACGCTTGCGCGCGACCGGATCGGCGGCGAACCGCTCGACGATTCCGTCCCACACCCCCTTTACGTCAAGCATCATCGCCGACAGCGGCAGCGCCGGATCGAGGCCGGCAGCGCGTAGATGGCGCGCTCCCAGGCGGGCAGGGTTGCCGCCGAGGTTTGCGACTCCGAGCGCATCGCGCAGGCGGCGGGCTGGATCGACGGTGATCAGCGCGCAATTGAGGCCGGTCTGCGCGCCCGCAATCCCGAGCGCGGCGGCGACGGTGGTTTTTCCGACTCCGCCGGTGCCGAGCAGGATCACGATCGAGCCTTGCTTGAGAAGATCTTTCAACAGCCGTTCCGGGCGCCTTTGGAATCGCGCACACAATAGCAGGGCCGCCGCGCGAGCGCATCGCGCAGCCGTTGTCGTCGGGGTCGCCAGGGTGCATTTCGTATCGGCGGTGACAAGTTTAGAATCCAAGAGATGGGGGAATCGCAAGCATGGAAGTGATTGTCGCCTTGATTGCCGGAATCACGATCGGCGCTCTGATCGGATGGCTAATTAGCCGCGCCGATGCGGCTGCCGCACTCGCCACTGCCGAGCAGGAGCGCGGCGCGCGCGAGGCGCTCGCCAAAGAGACGACCGTGCTGCGCGAGCATCTGGCGGCTGCGGAGCAGGCCAGAACGCGCGCGGAAACCGGGCTCGATGAAACCACCAGGAGAATCGAAGAAGAACGGCAACTGTGGGCCGAGGCCGAGAGCAAGCTGACCAACACCTTCAAGACGCTTGCGGCCGATGCGCTACGTGCCAGCAGCGAGGATTTCATGAATCGCGCGAAGGAGGCCTTCACCGCTGAACGCGAAGTTGCGGGTAGGGATTTCGACTCGCGCCAGAAGGCGATCGACGAGTTGGTGCGGCCTGCGCGCGAATCACTTCAGAAACTGGACGTCGAGTTGCGCCGAATCGAAAACGAGCGCCGCGAGTCTCAGGGATCGCTAAAGCATCAACTCGAATCGTTAGGCACGCAGGCTGGCAAACTGGCCGACGCGCTCAAGACTCCGGTGGTCCGTGGAAGGTGGGGTGAAGTGCAGTTGCGCAACGTAGTCGAAATTGCCGGCATGTCCGATCACTGCGATTTTCAGGAGCAGGAAACTGTCGATTCGAGCTCTGGAAAGCTGCGTCCGGATATGATCGTGCGGCTGCCCGGCGGCAAGAACGTCGTGATCGATTCCAAGGCGCCCCTCAAGGCCTATCTCGAAGCGTTGGACGCGACCGACGACGCGGCGCGGACTCTGAAGCTGCGCGAGCATGCGGCGCAAATCCGCAAGCACGTCGATCAGTTGAGCTCGAAACAGTATTGGGACGCCTGCAAGCCGACGCCGGAATTTGTGATTTTGTTTCTGCCGGGCGAAATGTTCTTCAGCGCCGCGCTGCAGCAGGATACGACGTTGATGGAGGATGCGTGGCCGAAGAAGGTGATCGTGGTGTCGCCGACCACCTTGATGGCGGTGCTGCGGGCGGTCGCGTACACCTGGCGGCAGGAACAACTCGCGGAGAACGCGCAGCGTATTTCCGACCTCGGTCAGGAATTGCACGAGCGTCTGGCCGTGATGGGGGAGCATCTGGATAAGCTTGGGGCGGCGCTCACCAGAGCGGTGCTGGAGTTCAATTCCACGGTTGGTTCTCTGGAGGGTCGCGTGCTGGTGAGCGCGCGCGAATTCACCAAGCTCGGAGTCTCGAGCAAAAAGAAAATCGAGATCATTGAACCGGTCGAAAGCGCGGTGCGCGAGGTACACGCGCCGGAGATCGCGGCATCCCCGAGCGAACAACTCGAATTGAAAGAATCCAAACGCGCCTAGGCTGCATGCGCTACGCGAGTCTGCGCCGTCGGGCCGATCGTCTCGATCATCCCGATCATCCGGCGACCGCGCCGCGGAGTTGCTGCTCGTAGTGATCAGCCAGCCGAGAGAGCATCGCGGCGCCGTCGCCCGAGAAGGATGAGCCGTGCATGATCGCGAGTGTGCGTGGAGCGAGCGCCGCGAGTTTGCGCACGGTCGGAGCCGCGGCAGGCGTCAGGCTGGTGAACGGAAGAATCTTCTCGACCTCAACCGCCACGCCGGCGATATCGTGATCAGTCACCGCGGCGGGCTCGCCGAGTTGCGTGAACAAATCGCTGGTAAACAGCGTGCGCGTGGTTTCCTCGAACAGAAGTCCCGCGTCCCAGCAGTGAGGCAGGTGCGGGGTGTCGATCCGGCGCACAACCTTTCCGCCCAGGTCGACTCGTTCGGCGTCGGCCAGAGCCCTGGGCGGGCGAATTGCGGAATCGTTCAGCCAGATATTGCAGCCGATGCGGCCGTGCGCGGCGGTGGCGTTGGACGCCGCGGCCAGCCATTCGTTCATCGAACCGCATTCGTCGGATTCGACATGGCTGAAGGTGATCCAGCGCAAGCGCTCGAGCTCGACGATCCGCGCAACGGCGGCGGAGACCGAAGGGAACAGCGCGCGTTGGCCGGTGTGGAACAGCAGAGGCTCGTCGGCGTCGATGAGAAACTGATTGAAGGTCAGGCCGACACCCGCGACTCCGGGAATGAAGGTTGCGATACGGTAGATGCGATCAGAGATTTCATCGATTTTGGTTTCCATCGCCAATACCTCGTTCTTTTTACTGCTGCTCTTCGTCGCTGGGCGGCGGGGGTTTTAGCTGTGAGCGCTCGCCGCCCGCGGTGATCCATCCTCTTACTTCGTGGCGCTCGCGCTTCAGGAAATCCGCGATCGCTTTGCGCAGTCCCGGATGCGCGAGATAGTGCATGCTGCGCGTGAGGGCGGGATCGAAGCCACGCAGCCATTTGTACTCGCCGCCGGCGCCCGGCTCGAAGCGGGTGAGCCCGCGTGCGATCGCATGCTCGATTCCGGCGTAGTAGCAGACCTCGAAATGCAGAAAGCGAACGTCGCGGAAGCATCCCCAATAGCGGCCGTAGAGCACGCCCGCCTTCTCCAGGCAGATCGCGCCCGCGACAACTTCGGCGCCATCATAGGCCGCGATAAAGCTCAAGTTCCGCTTGAAGTTTTTGCGCAGGAGCCCGAAGAACTCCTCGGTCAGGTACTGGCGGCCCCAGTACAACTTTTCGATCGTCGAAAGGTAGACCTGGTACATCACCGGAAACAGCGCGTCGGGAATATCGGCGCCGTGATGCACCCGCACCTTGATGCCCGCGTCGGCGACGGCGGCGCGTTCGTGACGCACCGCGCTGCGCCGCTTGTGCTTGAGCCGCGCGAGATAATCGTCGAAGTTTTTGAAGCCGTTGTTTTGCCAGTGATACTGATATCCCCAGCGCTCAAGGAAACCGGCCTGCGCGAGCGCGGGAGCTTCATCGGCGGCGCAGAAGTTGACGTGCACGGAAGAGAGCTTGTTGTCGTCGCATAGCGTCGTGAGTGCGCCCGCCAACACCCGCGTCATCAACGCCCGATCCGTGTCCGGCGCGGTGAGCAGCCGGCGCCCGGTGTGCGGAGTGAACGGCACGCCGACCACCAGCTTCGGGTAGTAATGAATTCCCGCGCGCGACGCGGCGTCGGCCCATCCGTGATCGAACACGAACTCACCCATGCTGTGCGATTTGAGATAGAGCGGACACGCGGCGGTGATTCGGCCGTCGCCGCGCTCGCGCATCACGATATGGTACGGAGCCCATCCGGACTTGCGCGTCGCCGAGCCCGAACGCTCCAGCGCGCAGAGCCAGTCCCATTCGAGAAACGGAGAATCGTCGGGCGCGAGGATTGCGTCCCATTCGGCGCGAGGGATCCTCTCGATCCCCTCGACAATCTCAAGTTCGAGATGTTCAGCCGAATCATTCATTGCGTCTCCAGGTCCATCACCGTTCTACGAGCGTCCCGAAGCGAAAGCGTAACAATCGCGGGATGATTAGCAAACCGCAATCGCGCACACGGGCACTCCCTAAGATAGTGGTTAATTTGATATTCTATGAGGTGTGGGACAGGTCTCGCATTTGAAAGCAGCGAATTAAGCGAAGCGAGCGAATCAAGATCAAGATGGACACGAAGCTGCAACCGCTGCGAATCGCAGAGCATCTCGCGCGCGCGAAAACCGGCGACGGCGGCGCGGGCGGCAACGATTCGCGCAACACCGGCGGCGGCACCGTTACCGAACGCCGGACCAGGACTCGCGCAAAGACCGCCAAGCCGCCGCTGTACAAGGTGATCCTGCTGAACGACGATTACACACCGATGGAATTCGTAGTCGAGGTTTTGAAGGCGGTCTTTCATCGGCCGCACGCCGAAGCCACCCGCATCATGTTGCACGTGCATCAGAACGGGATGGGAGTGGCGGGCGTGTATCCGTCAGAGGTTGCGGAAACGAAAGTTCGCGCGGTCGAAGAGCTCGCGCGCCAGGCCGAATATCCCCTCAAGTGTACGATGGAAAAGGAGTAGGGAGCCGGCCCTGCGCCGGCGCGAATCCAGATGCCTCCATCCAATAACATCATGATCAGCCGCGAGCTTCAGGTAACGCTGCAATTGGCGATGACCGAAGCCGCCAACCGCCGCCACGAGTACGTCTGTCTGGAGCATCTGCTCTACGCGATGATCCATGACGTCACGGCGAGCAATATCCTTAAGCGATGCGGCGCCAATCTGGACGCGCTCAAGCGCAAGCTGGAGCGTTACCTGAACGATCAGGTCGAGCCGATGCCGCCGGGAGAGAATTCCGCGCCGCGTTACGCGCTCGGCGTCCAGCGCGCGCTGCAGCGTGCCGCCGTGCATACGCAGTCGGCAGGACGCAGCGAGATCAACGGCGCGAGCGTGCTGGTCGCGATGTTCCAGGAAGCGGAATCACCGGCGCTGTTCTTTCTGCAAGAGCAGGGGGTGACGCGCTTCGACGTGATCAATTTTATTTCGCACGGAGTTTCCAAGGTCGGCGAAGACGAGTTGCACGATGCGGGCGGCGTCGATGAAGAAGCCGAGGACGAAGACGACGCGCACGGCGAAGGCGAGGGCGACGAAGAGGGTGAGCGCAAGCTCTCACCCTCGAAAGCGCTGCTTACGTACGCAGTGAATCTCACCGAGCGCGCGGCGGCCGGAAAGATCGATCCGCTGGTCGGACGAAAAAACGAACTCGAACGCGCGATTCACGTGCTGCTGCGGCGGCGCAAGAACAATCCCATATTTGTCGGCGAGGCGGGCGTCGGCAAGACTGCGCTGGCCGAAGGCCTTGCACTCGCGATTCATCACGGCGAGGTGCCTTCCGCTCTCAAGGGTGTCGAGTTGTACGGACTCGACATGGGCGCGCTGCTTGCGGGCACGCGTTTTCGCGGCGATTTCGAACAGCGGCTCAAGGCGGTTATCAAGGCGGTCGCGGGAAATCCGAAGCGCGTGTTGTTTATCGACGAGATCCACACGATCGTCGGTGCGGGCGCCGCCTCAGGCTCGACGATGGACGCGTCGAATCTGCTGAAACCCGCGCTGGCCTCCGGCGAGCTCCGATGTATCGGATCGACTACGTACCAGGAGTACAAGCGTTCGTTCGATCGTGACAAGGCGCTCGCGCGCCGCTTTCAGCGAATCGACGTGCTCGAGCCCACGCAGGAAGAGACGGTACAGATTCTCGAGGGTCTCAAATCCTACTACGAGAAGCATCACAACGTGCGCTACACCTCGCCGGCGATTCGGCTGTCGGTCGAGCTCAGCAGCCGCTACATCAATGATCGCTTTCTGCCCGACAAAGCGATCGACGTGATGGATGAGGCGGGCGTTGCGGGCCATCTGCGCGGCAAAGGCGCGCCGGAGCCGGTGACGGTGGGCGTCCGCGACGTCGAGCGGACCATCGCGCGGATGGCGAAAATACCTGAGCGCACTGTCTCCGCGAACGATCGCACGCGGCTGCAGAGCCTCGGCGAAGAGCTCAAGCAGGCGGTGTTCGGGCAGGACACGGCGATCGACGCGGTCGCGCGCGCGATCAAGCTCGCGCGCTCGGGCTTAAGTCATCCCGATCGTCCAGTCGGCGCGTTTTTGTTCGCGGGACCGACCGGGGTTGGCAAGACGGAGGTTGCGCGCCAGCTCGCAAAGGTAATGGGCGTCGAGTTCCTCCGCTTCGACATGTCTGAATACATGGAGCGGCATACGGTCTCGCGGCTTATCGGCGCGCCGCCGGGCTATGTCGGTTTCGAT
Source organism: Binataceae bacterium (SeqCode) (assembly GCA_050736695.1). GTDB lineage: Bacteria > Desulfobacterota > Binatia > Binatales > Binataceae > JBARDN01. The sequence continues at coordinate 21,017 of JBOHWH010000029.1, forward strand.
CAGGGCGGGCTGCTCACCGATTCGATCAACAAGACTCCTCACTGCGTGCTGCTGCTCGACGAAATCGAGAAGGCGCATCCGGACCTGTTCAATATTCTTTTGCAGGTGATGGATCACGCGACTCTGACCGACAACAACGGCCGCAAGGCGGACTTCCGCAACGTGATTCTCGTGATGACGACCAACGCTGGCGCGCAAGAACTCGCGCGCGGCACGATCGGATTTCACGGCGGCGTCGGGACCGGCAATTCGAAGTCGGTGCTCGAGCGGATGTTCAGTCCCGAGTTCCGAAACCGGCTCTCGGCGACGATCGAGTTCGCGCCGCTCTCACCGCCGATTATCGAACAGGTGGTCGAGAAGTTCCTGGGCGAGCTGCAAGACCGGCTCGACAAGCAGAAGGTCGTGCTGGACGCGACTGCGGCTGCGAAGAAGTGGCTCGCGGAGCGGGGCTATGATCCGGCCTTTGGCGCGCGTCCGCTCGGACGGCTGATCGAAAATGAGATCGCGCGCGTGCTGGCCGACGACGTCTTGTTTGGCCGTTTAACCAAGGGCGGCAAGGTCACGGTCGGTGTGGCCGATGAAAAGCTGACCTTCGTCTACAGCGATTTGCCGACCAAGCAGCCCGCATCGGTGGCCTAGGATTGCGCCGCTATTGGCGGCACAACACGGTTGGATGCAGCCATTGGGGGCCACCGAGTTCGGGATGATCGATATTGTAGTGCAGGCCGCGCGATTCGTCGCGGGCCATCGCCGAGCGTACGATCAGCTCCGCGATCGTGACCAGATTGCGCAACTCGATCAGATCGGAATCGATCAGATGATCCCAATAATAGCTGTGGATCTCTTCTTTCAATAATTCGATTCGCCGCAGAGCGCGCTCCAGGCGGCGGTCGCCGCGAACGATCCCAACGTAGTTCCACATCAGGCGCCGAATCTCGTCCCAGCTTTGCGTGATTAGCACGCGCTCCTCGCCGCGAATCGCACGTCCGGGATCCCATTCGGGAAATTCCGGCGGCACGCCTCGCGCGCCGGTGAGCATCCGCTTCGCAGCCGCGGCCGCGCGCCGGCCCATCACCGCGGCCTCGAGCAGCGAGTTCGACGCGAGCCGGTTCGCGCCGTGCAGGCCGGTCATCGCAACTTCACCCGCCGCGTACAGGCGCGCAATCGCAGTCGCGGCCTCAAGGTCCGTTATTACGCCGCCGCACATGTAGTGCGCTGCCGGAACCACGGGAATCGGTTCCTTGGTGATATCGAATCCGAAGCTTTTGCATCGTTGATAGATGTTGGGGAAGCGCTCGCGGATAAACCCTGCGTCGCGATGACTTAGATCCAGGTACACACAATCGAGGCCGTTGCGCTTCATCTCGGAATCGATCGCGCGGGCAACGATATCGCGCGGCGCGAGTTCCGCGTCGGCTGTATAGCTCTTCATAAATGGCCTGCCGTCGGGAAGTTTCAGGATCGCACCCTCGCCGCGCAGCGCCTCGGAGATGAGAAACGACTTCGCCGCCGGGTGAAACAGGCAGGTCGGATGGAACTGGTAAAACTCGAGGTTCGCGACCGGAACCCCGGCCCGATAAGCCATCGCAACGCCGTCGCCCGATGCGACGTCGGGATTGGTCGTGTAGAGATAAACCTTGCCCGCGCCGCCGGTGGCGAGCAGGGTAGCGCGGGCGAGAATTTTCCTGACCGTGCCAGTACCCTTGTCGTACGCATACACGCCCCAGCAGGATCCGGCCTGTCCGCCCGACGGTCGCTCGACCAGCAGGTTGATCGCGACGTGATTTTCGAGTGTGCGGATATTTCCGCGAGCGCGGGCCGCTTCAGTCAACGCGCGCATGATCTCTTGCCCGGTCAGGTCCTGCGCATGCAGGACGCGGCGATGGCTATGCCCGCCCTCGCGTCCGAGATCGTATTCGTTCTCGCCGCCATGCTCGATCCGCGTGAACTGGGTGCCGAAACGAATCAGATCGCGGACGACCTCAGGACCCTCGCGGACGATGCTCTCGACGGCGGCAGGATTGCATAGCCCTGCTCCCGCGCGCAGGGTGTCGGCGACGTGCGACTCGAAGGAATCATCGACGCTCCAAACGCTGGCAATTCCGCCTTGCGCGTAGTTGGTGTTGGCTTCGGTGCTGCCGGCCTTGGTGAGCACGGTGACCGATCCGGATTCCGAAGCGGCCAGAGCGAACATCAGGCCCGCGATTCCGCCGCCAATTACCAGATAGTCGGTGCTGAACTGACGCTGCATCAGGGGTTCCGGCTTGCGTGCATCGGAGCGGCACGGGTTGCGCACCCAATACGGGACGCTACGTTACGGATGCTTTGGCAGTCAATATAGTTGTGGACAAAGCGATTTGCCCTGTTTTGAGGATTGCCATATCCTCAAACAGAAGCCTCGCTCCGCGGAGGTCGCGGGTCAAGCCGTGGAACTCACGACTCCCAATCTGTTGACTTTGTTTCGCATCGCGACCGTTCCGGTCCTGGTGTGGCTGTTGACGTACACCGGACCGATACCGGCGGCGATTGCGGCGGCGGTATTCTTTCTAGCGACCATCAGCGATTTTTTTGACGGATACCTCGCGCGCAACTACAACTCGGTCACCGCGCTCGGGAAGTTCCTGGATCCGATGGCCGACAAGCTGGTGGTGACGGCGGTCCTAATCATGCTCTGCGCGATGCCGCGGATGCCGCATGTGCCGGCCTGGATCGTCGCGGTACTGGTGGCGCGCGAATTCGCAGTGACGGGACTGCGCGCGGTCGCGGCGGTCGAAGGGATGGTGCTCGCGGCCGAGGAGTTGGGGAAATACAAAATGTCGCTGCAGGCGATCGCGATTCACGGTTTGCTGATCCATTACACGTACTTCCACGTGGACTGCTTCGCGTTCGGGATGTTCGTGCTGTGGATCTCCTTGGTGGTCAGCATCTGGTCGGGGGTGGACTATTACGTCAGGGTGCTGCGCGCGCTGCGGCCGCGCGTGATCGTCGCGGCAGCCAAACACGCGGCAGGTTGATTGACACGGCGCGCTGCGCCCGATAAACGAATAAATCCGGCCTCACGGAAACAGCGAGCGGGTGTAGCTCAGTTGGTAGAGCGTGTGCTTGCCAAGCACAAGGTCGTCGGTTCGAAACCGATCACCCGCTCCATAAAATCTCCAACCATAACAGGTGTTTACGAGACTCAGAAGTTTCGACGGCTACCAACGCCGAAACTCTATCACCCTTCCATCACCCTTTTACGGCGGATGTTTCGCGGCCGTTTCTCGTGCTCGCACACGGCTTGTACGCGCTCGGGCACGCCGTAAACTGCGATGAATCGTGCGCGCGCGTCCACGCGGGGCACGGATGCGAGCACGAAAGCCATGCGTGCGGATGCCCTCATTCCGAGTCGTACGACTTCGATTGGGAACCGTCCGGCGAAGTCGCTGAGCGATGGTCGGAGCGCGCGGGCGCAAGCCTGCTGCAATTCCTGCCGCGCTTTGATTGTTCGACGCTAACGCTCGAGGAAATCGAATCGCGGCTTGAGTGGTGGTGGCGCGGCGAGAATCACGCGCTGCGCCGAGCGATGGAATCGAATCATCGCACGCGATGCGCGCGCGGGCGTGGATGGCTCGTCAACCGGGTCACGGGCCAGCGGGCGCAGGCGCGTTGCAAGTCGTGGCGCGAGTGTTCGTACTGCGCTTGGGCCTACGGAGTCGCGGTCGAGCGGCTGTTCAAGCAAGTAAACCGGCTTCGCGCCTTCGTTGTGTTCACGATGCCGCCGGAGTCGGGCGACTGGTCGAACAAGCAGCATATTGCCGCGCAAGCCAAAGCGATGCGTCGCCTGAGCGAGCGCCTGTTCCGCAGGTTCGGCCGCCGATTCGTGACGCTCTGGACGCGCGAGCACAACACCAAGGGCGACGGCTCCGGCCGCCTGCATCTGAACCTGCTTTGGGATCAGGATTGGGTTGACCAAGCATGGTTATCGGAAACGGCCGCCGCCTGTGGCTTCGGCGCGGTCGTCCATATCTCGCGTGTGGGCGCGCACGCACGCGGCGCACAACGAGCCGACCGATACGCGACGAAATGCTTGAGGTACGCGAGCAAAGACTTGGCGGGTCAAGCGGACTGGCCGAGGGGAACGCGGCGATGGGGCGCGAGCCGCGCTGCGCGCGTGCAGATGAAGCGTCCCGATAAGAATCCTGATTGGTACTGGTCGCCCGTCGAGCCGCCCACGCTGCCGCTTCCGGAAGCGCAGCTCACGATTCGACTCGCCGAACGTCCGCCTTACGAAAGCGCGCCTGGCTGCATCTGTCGCTCTACCTTCTGCCGATGCGGCGCGCGCGCTGATTTCTTGGCGGGAACTAATCCCTTCGCGCGAGCCGCGCCGAAACCGCCAGCGGCCTAGCGGCCGTCACCGCTCTCGCCAGAGCAGCTTTTCCGCTTGCCCTCTCAAGCGCCGTCTGAGGGCAACGGGAAAGCTGCACCTCGCATTCGCCAATATCCATCGCAGAGCACTAACCTTACGTCGATTCCGGGTTGCGCGGTCGGGCGCAATGCGGCGCGAAGGCCAAGAATCTTTTCTTGGCCAAGCGGCGCGCGGCCGGGCGCGCCTCCGCTCCTACTTCACTTGACCAAAGAGGAAACATCTGCACGCGCGAACCGCTCAAAGCGAGCGCCGCAAAGGAGACACTTATACTCAGCCAATCCGGAGTCTAACGTCCCACGGAAAACGACCAAGTGTAGGTCTTGCTTTGACCGGCGAACGTGCTCCAAGGCCCGTTGGCGGTCGGCCACGAAGGGTACGGACGGTGCCTGCCTTCGACAGTGATAGTCACGCTATACGTCGCGCCGGGCACCAACGAAGCACGCGGCACCAACACAACTTCGGCGTCGTCCGTCATGACCTTTCGCCCCCAGTCTTGTACGAATTGGTCAGGATTGAGGTAGGTGGTTGAGTCGAACCCACATGTCTCGATTGAGGCTACTCCGTCGCGAGCGATAGAGAACGTCGCGAGCTTCGGAATGAAGCGGTTGTCAAACTGAAGAGAGATAGCCTGACCGGCGGGACTCGAATAACCGGGACAACCGGAGAGCGGGTCAGGCCATTCGCCACCGATCGTTCGTAGTTCCTTAGGTAGCGTCGAACCGTCGGACGGAAATTCTACGGGTTGCGGAAACTCCTTTTCTTCGGACGCGCTCCAAAACTGTTGAAACTCGCAACCGAGCACTGCCGCACATATCCCACGCTCACAATAGTTTCCGAGACCAACATGTAGCAGATAACGGTTGAGAATCGACGCCCGGTGAAATGGAATCCCGATCCAAGCGTCAATTTCCTGTGCGCCGGACATTTGTGGCCCGGGCGGAATCACGTCGCCGCCTGCATGCTGAGCGGCAGTCAGACCTTCGCGACTGTACCCGGGTAGCTTCGGGTCTTCGGTGTGCATTGCCGCGCCGACTTGCAATGCGTTTCGGTTCATTACCAGATAGTGCGCGTGCGCCGTCAGACTAGGAATCAAATCGGTCGCTGCGCTGGCTGCGGGAAGCTTTGCCGATGCGCGCCAATAATTTACCCGCTGAAGCCAATCGGGTACTGGCGCCGCTTCTTTATTCGCGGGTAGCGGCAACGCGGATGCAGTCGGCGTTGTCCCCGAAACATGCGTCGCCTTGGACGAAGGGACGATTCGCTTCGCGACGGCGGGGCGTGGAGAGGGTGTGCCGTCTGCGCGCTGCGCGGACCGACCTTCGAGTTGTGCAAGTCTGTTGAGCGCGCTTTGGCTGATCAGATACTCAGTCAGTCCAAACCCGGCCACAAACAGCAAGAACAGGAATAGTAACAACGTCTTTGGCGAAAAGCGGCTCTTGTGCGCGCGTCCTGGCGCGGGCGGATCGAGAAAAATGAACCGCGCGTCTCCGACGCGCAATTCGTCACCCTTTGCTATAAGCGTTGACTTGCTGATGCGGCGGCCGTTTACATACGTACCATTGGTGGAGTTCAGATCGGCGACTCGATAACGACCGAATCGGCGCTTGACGATGGCATGATGATTGGAAACCGAGGCTCGTATAACCCGGAGATCGTTGTCGCTCCCGCTCCCTACCGTCGTCTTGCGTTTCTCCAAAGACTGTTCGTTCGGTTGAGGAACGCCGATGGATACGAGACGTGGTGGCCGATCGTGTGCCATCACTCGCGGATGAAGGTGCCGTCTGTCGCGCGCTTTGCGCGCGCGGCTCTCTCGCGCCCGCCAGCGGCATGGCGTTCGTAATTTTCGAATTCAATCTGCTCGGTTAGAGTTTGCCGCTCGCCTTCAGGCATAAAGGTGCCGTCAGTGTATCGCCATGCGGAGCGTGCTCGCGCCAATCCGCCAGCGCGACCACGCGGCAGGCGCGCTCGCATTGCTCGCGCGAACGCTTCGAGCGCAGCGCCGACTGCAAGCGCCGATTCGGCCGCATGTCCGAATTCCTCGACTGTGCGGGTAGACCGCGCGTGCGCGATGCGTACCGCTTCCTCGATGCGCGATAGCACTGTCCGCGAGGGTTCCCGCAGAGATGCAATCTCCGCTTCAAGTTGCTGGATGCGGCGCTCAAGTGCGCTGGTAATTGACCCGCAGTCACGCGAGTGGTGCAGTAGTCTCGCGAGCATGACGGTAGATTATGCTCCTAAAATTCTGCCCAGAAAAGTGGGGGTTCCACGGCAAACGCGCTCGCTGGAATGAGAGCGGCAAAAGTACCGCTTGCTCGCTGGCGCAGTGCTGGAAAACGAAGCGCATGGCCGGTTGCTGGGAACCGGCTTCACGCAACTATTCCGCCCGTTACCATCCGTTGCGGCCGCTTGCCTTCTTGACTCTCTCGCATTGTCCGGCATAGAAGGAAAGTGGCAATCAAGCGCCCCAGAGCAAATAGCAGCAAGGCGTTGATTGAGAATCGCGTTAGATGACGGCCTCTCGGCTGTCAGACCCGTGGCCACGCAGAGCGCATACCACGGGCAGAGCGGGCAGAGTCGGAAGGCTGGCCCCACAAAAATAGCGCGGCCCTGCGGAGACCAAGGAGTGTCCGTATGGCTAACGCGATTCATGACCAACAAACCCATCATATCGGTTCGAGAACGTCGGAGCGCGAGTGTCTGATCAGCTTCGAGGAAGCTGCGGCGCGCTTGAGCATGTCGCGCAAAACTCTCTACGAGTGGAAGCGCAACGGCAAGTTGCGCCGCGAGCACGGCTTGCGTGTTGTCGGTAGCGCCGTGCGGATCGACTGGAGTGCGTTCAAAGCCTGCATTGAGAAAGGAGGGCTTTCCTGATGTTCATAAAGTCGAATCACGGATGGCTGGTTCTGTCGTTTCGGTATCGAGGCGAGCATCGTAATGAGTACCTGCATCTGCCCGACAACCGCGACAACCGGCGCGAGGCGAGAAACATCTTGCGCGAAGTCGAAGCAGAAATCCGATCGGGCAGGTTCGACTATGCGCGGCGCTTTCCGAATTCAAAGAACCTTGAGCGCCTCGGCTTGCGCGCGAGCGCCGAATCTACCTTGGGCGCGTTCGCGCTCAAGTGGCTCGACGAGCACAAGGCCAGTCTCACGCCCGCCAGCGCGAATCACTATCGCTTGTTGCTCAAGAAGCACCTGCTTTCGTCGCCAATAGCCGCGAAGCCAATTTCCCAAGTGACGGACGGCGACGTGAAGTTGCTAATCGGCGCGCTCGGCGAGAAGTTCAGCGGCTCGCGATGGTCAGGCGGCCGAACAATCAACATGGTTATCGCGCGCCTGCGAACGATCTTCGCAGCGGCGAAGCGCCGCAGGTTGATAGCCGACGATCCGATGCATTACGTCCGCAATCTGCGCCAGCCAAAGTCCGATGTCGATCCGTTTGACTTGAATGACGCGATCGCGCTCATCGATAAGGCGGAAGACTGGGAACGCGCTTTCATCGGGACGTTGCTGTTCACGGGACTGCGACCGAATGAGGCGCTCGCGCTGCGATGGTCGCGAATCGACTGGGCGCACGGATTGATCCGCGTGCGCCAAAGCGTCGGCCGTCACGGCCGCGTCGGTTTGCCGAAGACAGCCGGGTCGGAGCGCGACGTTGAAATGATTGAATTCGTACGGAGCCTCCTCGGCGAGCAGCGCGCGCGCTCGCAATTGAAGGGCGATTTGGTGTTCCCGTCCGCGAGCGGAACGGCCATCGACTTGAATAATTTTCGCGCGCGCAATTGGCCGCGCATTTTGCGTCGTGCCGGAGTGTCCGCGCGCACGATCTATCAGTGCCGTCACACGTTCGCCCGGCTGGCAATCGAGCATGGCGACACGCCGCAGCACGTCGCCGCGCAGCTTGGGCACACGACCGTCAAGATGGTCTTCGAAGTGTACGGGCGATGGATGCAGCGCCCCACCAGCGCGGCGATGGACGCGCTGAATCACGCGGTCGAGAATATCTACAAAGCGGCGGATTCTATCACCCTTCCATCACCCTTTTTTGGCGGGGAAGTGGCGGCATCCGGTAGCAACCGGCGGTAATGGCTACAACCTATGGTTGTTGATAATCGAGTTGATACGCCCAGTAGCGGCGAAGGTTTTTCCAAAAGGACTCAGGGTATTTGCCAAGCACAAGGTCGTCGGTTCGAAACCGATCACCCGCTCCATGAATTCTCGATCTCTTGTTTCAGCGGCCCTTTGTCTGGTCGTCGGGCTGTGGGCGGGATATACGCCGCACACCTGCGATTTCGCGCTTCAGAAAAGGCGTAGCCGACAGGACCGATGGCGCTTGACGCGCGCCATCGGTCCTGTCGCTCTTAGTGCTGGTAGGCGCCCAGATCCACCGGGCTGCGAGGCCGCGGCGTTCCCATGATGTCGGCGACCGGCACGCCATAGGAGGTGGTGCCCGCGCCAGTGGCGGGACTGCCCGATTGCAGCATGAAGCTGACGGTCGGATTCGTCAGCATCGGATTCACGCCCTCGAGATTGCCGGTCATGGAACTCCCGCTGCTCTGCTCTGATACGGAGGATTGGCCGTTGGTTCCATCGTAGGTCAGGTTGTTTGCAAACGTGTTGCCCGAACCGCCACCGTCTAGAATTGCCGTGTTTGAGCCGTTCAGATTCGGCGCTGCGACCAGGATATTGTTGGCAACGTTTATTCCGTTCGAGTACTCCAGCGAGACTTCACCCCGCCAAGTAAAAGGATTCGTGGTGATCGCGTAGTCGTCCCAGCACGTATTGTTCAGGATCGTCACCGCGGTCGAGCTATAAACCTTTACGCATGCGCCGGCGTTGCCGAACGCAACATTGTTTTCCACCAGGACCGGCTCGCTGTAGCCGGTCGTCAGACCGCTATCGATGATTATGCCGTTGCCGTCCGTGCCGCCCGACGGGCTCCCCGATGCATAAGCAAAGTTGTTCGCTATCGTAACGTGATATCCGCCCGTGCTGTCGGCACTCCATGGTTGGTAAACCGAGATTGCCGAGCCCGAACCTGACCACGTGCCGGCGCATCCGGAGATGATGTTGTTTTCGATGTCGATGTAGTCGCCGTTGTTGATCTGAATTCCACTGGCCGAAGTGCCCACCACTTCATTGCCGGTCATTTTCCAGTGCGCGCCCCCTCCGGAATTCGTAATTCCCCACGCGCCGCCGTTGATCTCGAGGTTTTCGACCGCGACGTAAGACTGCGCGTTCAAATTCACGCCGGTGGAACCCGAGCTGCCGAGGTTTATCGTCGCGCCTAGTCGAGTCGGAGCCGCAAGCGTGATCCATCCGTTAGCTGTTCCTGACTGATTGAACGTCGCACCTGTCGAAAAGATCCCGGTTGCACATACCGTGCTGCCGGGTCGGGCCGCATTCAGGCCCGCTTGCAGGGTGTTATACGGCTGCGACTGGGTGCCGGGGCCGGAGGTGCTGCCGTTAGGCGACACGTAGATCGTGCATGCGACGGATGGGTCCGGCGTTGCTGTCGGCTTTGGAGATGGACTCGCGGTGCGGGTTGGTGTGGGACCCGCGGTTGCGGTCGCAGTCGGATGCGGCGTTGGTCTGACGGTCGGAGTTCGCTTCGGAGTCGGGGTGACCGTCGGAGTCCGCTTCGGAGAGACTCTTCGATGCCGCCGGCTATCCGATCGCCCAGACGCGATGAGCGAGTTCGGCGTACCGGCGCCGACCGCGCGCGCTCGCTGATGTGATCCCGCCGGATCGGCGTTAAAATTCGCGGCTTCGTCGGCGGAGATGGCGCGCGGTAGCACGCCGGCCGCGCCAGCAAGGCTCCCGCTGGCGGACGCCGGAGCTTGAGAAAAATCAAAACCGACCTGCTGGTTTGCGAATCTTGGTGCCTGCGGTACAGCCCGGGATATGTCCGAGGCCAAAACAGTTGCGTTCGTGAGAGTCATCGAGAGCATTACTGTGACGATGTTTGCGAGAATTACGACGATATATCGATTCGATTCAGACTGCATCTAATAACTCACTTGTACAAATTCAAAGCCGCCCACCTTTACCATCCGAGGCAGGCTGTTCATACAGCGAGTGGCGCATTTCATAACACTCAAGCCCGGTGTCATTCTTGGGATGTGACTATTTGCGATGCGGCGGCCTTGCGGGTTGTCGCAAGCGGAGTGCTTTTGGCGCTGAGCGAGAGGAATGTTTCGTAATGTTTTACCGGCTACCGGCGCGGGCAGCGGGTCACTGTCGGCGAACACTGTCCCTTCAATCTTCAATGCCCGCGTGACTGCCTTGGCATGCTCATGTGAATTACTATTCGCACTTACGAAGGATGTTGCGAGCTGAGGCGGATGCTGTTCGAGTCCCTCGGGGTGAAACCAGCCTGTTAATAGATCTGAGTACTGCGTTCGCGGATGCTGTGAGAGCGGCTGTGAGCGACCGTGACTGTGTCACCTCTTTCTCATCGCTCCATTGCGCTGTGACCATTTGTGATGCGACGCCTCCGCGACGACGCGCGCGGCAGCCACGGCTCATACGCTTTTTCGCCCTGTGCCAGAGCGACATTTCGTGCTTGTTCGTCGTCTATCAGCGCGAACGGCGCGGCGTTTCAGCGAACGCGGTACTCTAATGCTCACGAGCAGGTATGGCTGCGTATGTGTGTTTAGACGATTGCTACTGGCATCGAGACTTTGAAGATCGGTTTGATCTCGAACGCAAGTCAATTTACTTCGCGTTCGAGGCCCGCAGCGATAGTTGCCTGTGGATAAATCTGACCGCTTTGATCTCGGCGATCGCGAAGCGCTGGCGTTTGGCACAATGTTCCGGCGTTCTCTTGATCGCCGAAAAGAAAAAAATGGCTATTCGCGATGCGGTAACTTCGCGGCGGCGCTCTTCCGGCCGCGGGCGAGTGTGTTTTCGGCGTAGGCGCGGGCAGCTTCTCGCGATTCTTCATCGGCTGTCGACGCGAGTAGCATGTCGCCGTCGGCGAACGCGGTCACTCCGGTACCCATTGCGCGTGTTACTGCGTTGACGTGCTCTTTGGTGATTACTATCGGCACGGAAGGTTTGGCTATCAGGTCCTGTGCGAGTTGGTTAACTTCGCGGTTCAGCTCGCCACTCGATACCACTCTGTTGATAAATCCGATTGCCTTGGCTTCGGCCGGCTCAAAACGCCTGCAGGTCATGACGAGTTCCTTGGTCAGCGCGGGTCCGATGTCGCGGACCAGGCGTGGAATCGCGCCCCAGGTGAGGGGAATGCCGAGATCGATCTCGGGAATGAAGAACGACGCATCGTCGGCGGCCACGCGCAGGTCGCACGCGGAAATGAAAACAACTCCGCCGCCAACCGCGTAGCCATGCACTTGCGCGATAGTGACCGCGTGCATCTGCTCCAGCGCATCGATCGCGCGCAAGCCGGATTGGGCGGCTTCGCGGCGGTAGATCCAACTGCGGCGCGGCGCCGCTCCGGCGCCCGGCGAACTTTGCAGATCGGCGCCCGCGCAAAACGCGCGGCCCGCACCGCTCAGGATGACAACACGCAATTCGCGATGGCGGTCGAACCATCGCGCCGCCTCGACGATTTCTTGCAGCATCGTCGTGTTGATCGCATTCAGGCGCTCGGGGCGATTCAAGACCAGACGTCCGAGCGCGCCGGCGACCTCTACTTTGATCGTCTCGAATATCCGGGTCTCTTTCGCGGCGTGCTTTCGCTTGTGGATTTTGATTGGCCGGTAGGCCATCGCCGTTTCCTCCAGGCTTGCATTTTCCTATACCGCATGACGCTCCGCTCTCATATAGACGAGCCGCGGTGAAAACCGACTTCCTTGCGACCTATTTTCGTTCCGGCTAGCATTTCACAGGTCAAACACTCAGACGCCTTTTGGAGTCGGTTGACCACGTCATCCAGATCGAAAGAATTGCGCGGTGGGTCCAGAGGAATCGGAAACGGCACCTGAAGGCAAACGGGGATTATTGGTGCCTGTTGCGAACCCGGAAGGCGTCGCTCCGCTGCTATCGGTCGCCTTTGCGGCCCGCGAGGCCGACGATCCTCCGGTTCGCGTGCTGGCTCTGGTTCGACACGCCAAGGCTGCAGGAGCTTCGACCCATCCCGGCTCGGGGCAGCCCGCGGTGCCGATGACCGCGGCCCTTAGCGCGGCAATCGCCTATGCCGAGGCGCAGGGCGTATCGATCTCATCGCAGGCCGTATGGTCCGACAATCCCGAGCTCGACATCATGGCCACGGCGCAGAGCGCACGGGCCGAGTGGATCGTGCTGGGGTACCATCGCGCGACCTCTGGTGGCGACGCGATGGGCGGCGTCGTGCGCGCGGTTCTGGCGCGCGCGAAAGCGTTGCCAATCAACGTCGGTGTGTTCGTGCAGGGAACCGCGCATTCGTTCGAGCACATTTACGCAGCGTTTGATTCGAGTACCGATGGGCAGGCCGCGTTGGGACTTGCAGTTCGGATCGCGCGCGGACGGCGCGCCAAGCTGCGGGCTCTGATGGTTTCGGGGCGGGTCGAGAATACCGGCGACGAGCTGCTCGATATGGTTCACGACGCGCGGGCGAAGCTCGGGCGTCAGTTTCATTCCGACGTCCTGAGCGAGCGCAGCCTGAAGCAGTTGTTCAAGCAGACGCCGGGACGGCTCCTGATCGTGGGAAAGAAATTCGCCGATGAAGTAGCGATGCCGCTGGATGAGGTGCCCGGCGAAGACCGCTGCGTGATCGTCGTTCAGGGGGCAGCGGAACCGCGACCTGATTAGGAATAGCCGGTCAGCGGGCAGCTCCGCGTTTGACCACTCGCGCGTGCGGAATCTCGCCGCGCTCGGCGGCGTGTACATCGCGAGGTCCCACTAGACCACAGCGGCCGTTTCGTCATCGAGCGTCACGGTTTCGCTTTCCCTTGACACCGAGCTTTGCTAAACGCTCGGTATGTTCGATTCCGTTACAGGAGAGCTACCGTGGATTTTCAAATTCCGGCTGAGGTTACCAATTACCTGAAAGTACTGGACGATTTTATCGATCGCGAGATCAAGCCGCTCGAACGCGAAAACGACAATATCCGCTTTTTCGACCATCGCCGCGAATGGGCCCGCACCGATTTCGAAAACGGAGGCCTGCCGCGCCACGATTGGGAGGAACTGCTGCGCGAGATGCGCCGCCGCGCCGACAAGGCCGGCCATTTCCGCTACGCGTTGCCGCGCGAATACGGCGGCCAGGACGGTACCAACCTCGCGATGGCGGTGATCCGCGAATACCTGGCGGCCAAGGGGCTCGGCCTGCACAACGATCTCCAGAACGAAAACTCGATCGTCGGCAACATGCCGACCGTCCTGATGTTTCGCGACTTCGGCACTCCCGCGCAAAAGAAAGAATGGATCCCCAAGCTGCTCGACGGGACCATGCGGATCGCGTTCGGCTTGACCGAGCCTGAGCACGGCTCCGATGCGACCTGGATGGAGACGCGGGCGACTCGCGACGGCGACCAATGGGTGATCAACGGCGCCAAGATGTGGAACACCGGCGTCAACGTCGCGACGCATGATTTCATTTTCGCGCGCCACAGTAATCGCGACGGCAGCCCGCGCGGGATCGGATGCTTTTTGGTTCCGACCGATAGCGCGGGCTTCAAGATCGAAGAGTACCTGTGGACCTTTAATATGCCGACGGACCATCCTCGTATCTCGCTGACCAACGTGCGTATTCCGGCCGGCGAAGTGCTGGGCGATCTCGACAACGGATTGGCGGTCGCGCAGCATTTTGTACATGAGAACCGCATCCGGCAAGCCGCTTCGTCGCTGGGCGCAGCGCAGTTTTGTATCAACGAGGCGGTCAAGTACGCAAAAGAACGCAAGCCGTTCGGCAAGCCGCTCGCGCAGAACCAGGCGATCCAGTGGCCGCTGGTTGAGCTGCATACGGAAGCCGCGATGCTGCGCACGCTGATCCACAAAACCGCCTGGGAGATGGATCAGATGTCCAAGCCTGAGGTCGCGATCAAGCTGTCCGACAAGGTTGCGATGTGTAACTATCGCGCGAATCGCCTGGTGTGCGATGCGGCCGACCGCGCAATGCAGGTGCACGGCGGAATCGGATACTCGCGCCACAAGCCGTTCGAGCATATCTATCGGCATCATCGCCGCTACCGGATCACCGAAGGCTCCGAGGAAATTCAGATCCGGCGCGTCGCGCAAATCCTGTTCGGCTTCGGACACAGAGCCGAAGCGAAGGGATAGCCGCGGGCGGGGGCTGGTCCGAATCAACGTGAGCACCAGCGATTTTGAAGCGAGCCTCGGCGTGGTGGTGGACCGGCGGATCGGCGCGCCCGGCACAATATACGATTTGCAGCGGCTGACCGGCGGCGCGAACAAGACGACTTGGTCGTTCGACGCCGAGATCGGTACCCGCCGGGAGGAGTTTATCGTCCAGCTCTCGAGCGCCGGCGCAACCGATCAGCCCAACCCCCTGGCCGCGATCGCTCCGCATATTACAGCCGACGAAGATGCGCGCCTCATGATTGCAGCCGTGCGAGCGGGTGTTCCAGCGCCGCGGGTGCGTGCGATTTTCGAGCCCTCCGACGGACTCGGTCCGGGCTATGTTACCGAGCGAGTGGCGGGCGAGACGCTCGGGCCGAAGATTGTGCGCGAGGATAAATTCGCGCGGGCGCGCTCGATGATGACGGCGCAGTGCGGTTCGATTCTCGCGGCGATTCATCGAATCGATTTGGGCGAGGTCCCGTTTCTGCCCTATCAGGACGCTGTGCAACTGGTCGCGGCGCAATATCGAATCGCGGACTATTACGGACTGCGGCATCCGGCGGTCGAACTCGGACTCAAGTGGTCGGCCGAAAACGCACCGAAGAATCCGCGCCACACGGTGGTGCACGGCGATTTTCGCACCGGAAACTTTATTGTCGGTGAGAACGACGGCATCCGCCTGCTGCTCGATTGGGAGATCGCACAGAGTGGCGACCCGATGCAGGATCTCGGATGGGTCTGCGTCAAAACCTGGCGCTTCGGCGGCCGCGACCCGGTCGGAGGGTTCGGCAAGCGCGAGGATCTGTTCGCCGCGTACGAGAAGGCCGGCGGCGTGCGCGTCGACCCCAAGGCGGTCCGCTTCTGGGAGGCATTCGGCAGCGTCAAGTGGGCGATAGGATGCCTGCGGATGGGGATGCGCGGAATCGAAGAAAGCGGCATCGAGCGATGCGCGATCGGCAGGCGGATCGAGGAGCCGCTTTGGGATTTTCTAAATCTGATTGAAGGCCACGACGAATGACCCGGTGCGAAGGTGATTACTGATGCCGCGTAGCATGCCCGATGCCCCGACGCTGCTTGGCGCGGCGGTGAAATACCTTGAAGAAGAGCTGATGCCGGCGCTAACCGGGTATCATCGCTTCAAAACCCGCGTGACGATCAACGCGCTTGGCACCGTGAAGCGCGAGGCTGAACTGCGCGCCGCGCAGGCCGCCGCCGAAGTGGACAGGCTGATAGCGATTCTTGGCCATCGCGGCGAGGTCGAGGCGCTGAGCGCCGAACTTGCCGAGCGTATCCGCGGCGGCGCGGTCAGCGTCGATAATCATGAACTGCGCGCGCACGTGCGGCAGTCGCTGGCCGACGCGCTCGCAATCAATAACCCAAAGTGGCTGGATCGCTAGCCGGCCAGTCGCTCATCGCACATGCGCGCATAAATTCAATCGTTGGCAACCCTCTCCCGTGCCGCGCGCTACTGCTATTGTCTGAACAATCCGTATCCGAGGGGGGATTGCAAACATGAAATCACAACTGAACCGGGTCGGGCACTTGATGCGTGGCCGACTCGTCTGCATGGCGTTGGCGGTGATCCTGGCCGGATGCGCGAGCGCCTCCGTCACTCCGGACTCCAGCGCACCGGCGCCGGCCATCGGAACCGCGCGCCCGACGCGAATAGTAGTGGACGATTTTGCATTTTCGGCCTCGCAGGTCACGGAAAATTCCGCGATCGGCGCGCGCGTGTTGAACAGTTTTTCCAGCACCACAACCGGCCAACGCGAGAATCAGATCGGCAAACAAGCCAGTGACGCGCTCGCGGCAGAAATTGTGAAACAGCTGGACGAGTTGGGCTTCATCGTGGTCACTGGAGACAAAAGCACTCAACTGGCTGACGGCGACATGCTGATCGGCGGCGAGTTCGTGAACGTCGATGAAGGCAATCGCTTGCGCCGGCTGGTGATCGGGTTCGGCGCAGGCGCCTCGAAACTCGACACTCGAGTCAACGTCTATCGTGTCGTGGCGGGCGTGCAACAACCGCTGATGCAGTTCACAACCCACGCCGACAGTGGCAAGATGCCAGGCGCTGCTTTGACCATGGGGGCGGGAGCGGCAGCGCAAGGCGGAGCGACCGCGGGGATGGCGGCAGCCAACGTCGGGATGGGAGGCGCGAAGACCTACACCTCGCAAGTGGAATACCTGAGCGACAAGACCGCGAATCAGACTGTCGCGTATCTCTCGCAGTACTTTGCGCAGCAGGGATGGATCTCGCCCGACCAGGCGCAGAAAGTGAAACTCTCCGACGCTCCCTGAGTGGGCCGGAGTATTCCGGGAGCCAGGCTGACCAATGCGTTCGGATCGGCAAAAAAGGCAGAGTGTTCGTCACCGGACCTGTGATGGAGTAAGAGCACCTCAAACTTGGAATTGCACCGTGCGCGGGCGTCGGGTGGGCAATTCGCGTTCAACGCGCATCCGCCGGTGGCATATTTTCGCTTGCGGGACTTTGGCCACGCGCGGAGCGCGTCGCGCTTTGTATCGGCCGGCTTTTTTGGGCCAACGCGCGGGATTTGCGCTATTATCTGAAATCGATGTGCGGTCGATTCACAATCACGCGGCGCGATGGCAATGAGCTGGCGGCTGAGCTCAGAGTAAGCGCCGAGGCTTTCGTCGACTATCAGCCACGCTACAATATCGCCCCGACGCAGCCTTATTTCATCGTTCGACTCGAGTACGAAAATCGCAAAGTGGAGTCCGCGCGCTGGGGCCTGGTGAATTTTGCAGCGAAGGACTCGAGCCAGGCCGCGCGATGCATCAATGCGCGCGCTGAGAGTATCGACGCGCGGCCCGCGTTTCGCGATGCATTCCGGAAGCGGCGATGCGTCGTTCCCGCCGACGGATTCCTGGAATGGATCGGGCCAAAGACCGCCCGGCGTCCAATCTGGTTTCACCGCGGCGACGGCGGCCTGCTCCTGTTTGCCGGAGTCTACGAGGCGTGGCAGAAGCAGCCCGGCCTGTGGGAGACGACGTTTACGATCATCACGACCAATGCGAACGCTGCGATGGCGCCGTATCACGATCGGATGCCCGTGATCCTGGCTGATGCGCGCGCTGATGACTGGATGAATCCATTGTGCCCCGATCCGCGTTCGCTCAAGCCGCTGCTCACACCCGCTGCCGAAGATCTCCTGATTGCGACGCCGGTATCTCAGAAAATCAACAGTCCAAAATTTGATTCGCCCGACCTGCTCGAAAAAGCTGACTGACGCTCTTGCCGGCCGCCTCGGCGGCGAGATCCAAAAAGCCCGGCTTGAAAGCAGTCCGATGCGGCGCTACGGTGCGCTCTTGTCCGCGCCGCGGATGTGCTGTCGCGGGAAACTTGGAAACTTGATGTCAAGCGTACCGACACTTACTCCGTTCTCGCCTGAGGCCGCTTCGATCACACACCTGTTTGTTGGGATCCTGTTCGTGATGTTTGCGATCTTCGCTTTGGTCGCGACGATGGTCGTCGTCGCGATCATTCGCTATCGCGATCGTGAAGGCGCACCCGAGGCGCGCCAGGAATTCGGCAATACCCGGCTCGAGATCGCGTGGACGGTGGTTCCGATTCTTCTGTTGGCGGTCATTTTTGTCTTTATGGTGCGGACGATTCACGCCTCCGATCCGCCGATTCGCGGCCACGCGCCCGATCTTCGCGTGATCGGGCATCAATGGTGGTGGGAAGCCGACTATCTAGGCTCGGGCGTGGTGACGGCCAATGAAATTCACATTCCGATCGACACGCCGATTCTGATCGACGTCGAATCCGCCGACGTGATCCACGATTTCTGGGTGCCCGAGCTGGGACGCAAGATTGATGCGATTCCGGGCCACGGCAACCATCTCTGGATTCGCGCCGACCAGCCGGGCGTGTACCAGGGAGCGTGCGCTGAGTTTTGCGGCAATCAACACGCGTGGATGCGGATGATCGTAGTTGCGCAGTCGCAGGCTGATTACGCCGCATGGCAGCGCAATCAGCTCACTGTTCCCGCTGTTCCAACGATCGGCGAGGCCGCGCAGGGCGCGCAGATTTTTCGCCAGCAGACCTGCATCAATTGCCATGCGATCTCGGGCACTGCCGGCAATCAGCGCATCGGCCCCGATCTGACGCATCTGGCCGGCCGGCAAATCCTGGCGGCGGGTGCGGCCGCAAATACGCCTGCCAACCTTTACAGGTGGCTCAAGGATCCGGACTCGATCAAGCCTGAAACGCACATGCCGAATTTTCAGTTGAGCGACTCTCAGGCGCACGCGCTGGTCGCCTATTTGGAGACGCTCAAGTGAGCGGGCTGGCGCTCACACGACGGCTCGGCGAGCCCAGCGCAGAGGCCGCGCGCAAGGGCCTGCTCGCGTGGGTCGCGTCGGTCGATCATAAACAGATCGGCATCATGTACATGCTGTCGTCGTTACTGTTCTTTGCAATCGGCGGGTTCGAGGCGTTGCTGATCCGAATCCAGCTGGCGGTGCCGAACAATCATTTTCTCTCACCCGACACCTTCAACCAGATTTTCACGATGCACGGCACGACCATGATTTTCCTGGTCGTGATGCCGATGCTCGCCGGAATTTCGGCCTACGTGATTCCGCTGATGATCGGCGCGCGCGACGTGGCCTTTCCGCGGCTGAATGCTTTGAGCTTCTGGATTCAGCTCTTTGGCGGGATTCTGCTCTACTTCAGCTTCATCGCCGGCGGCGCGCCGAATGCCGGATGGTTCAGTTATCCGCCGCTCTCCGAGCCCACGTTCTCGATCTCAAATGGAGTCACCTATTGGGTCTTGGGGCTGACCTGTGCCGGCATCGGATCGATCACCGGCGCGATCAACATGATCGTCACGATCATGAAGCTCAGGGTCGCGGGCCAGACGATCCGGCGCCTGCCGCTGTTCGTTTGGATGACGCTGGTCAATTCATTTTTGATCATCATGGCGCTGCCGGTCCTGAACGCCGCGCTGGTGATGCTGCTGATCGACCGGTTGCTCAACGCGCAAGTGTTCAACCCGGCATTCGGAGGCTCGGCGCTCCTCTGGCAGCACTATTTCTGGGGTTTCGGGCATCCCGAGGTTTACATCATGGTGCTGCCCGCATTCGGAATAATTTCGGAGGTGATTCCGGTCTTCTCGGGTAAGCCAATTTATGGCTACGAATTCGTCGCGGCCTCGACGGTCGCGATTGCGTTTCTGTCCTTCACCGTATGGGCGCATCACATGTTCGCAGTCGGCATGGGACACATGTTCGACATGTTCTTTGCGTTCATGAGCATGACGATCGCGGTCCCGACCGGGGTGAAGATTTTCAATTGGAGCACGACGCTCTATCACGGACGGATCCGTTTCACGACCTCGATGCTGTTCGCGCTCGGGTTCATTGTGATGTTCACGATGGGTGGTCTTACCGGCGTGAGCTTCGCGGTGGTGCCGATTGACTGGCAGCTTACCGACACTTATTACCTCGTCGCGCATTTCCACTACGTGCTGTTCGGCGGAACCGCGCTCGCGATCTTCGCGGGCATCTATTACTGGTTCCCGAAGATGTCCGGCCGGATGCTCGACGAACATATCGGCAAATGGCATTTTTGGCTGACCCTGATCGGATTCAACCTGACCTTCTTCTTCATGCATCCGCTCGGAATGATGGGGATGCCGCGGCGGGTGTATACCTATCCGGACCTGCCGGGCTGGATGGTCTTGAACATGATCTCGACGATCGGTGCTTTCACAATGCTCGTCTCAGTCCTGGTGTTTCTCTGGAATGTCTATAAGAGCCTCGCGGCAGGCGAGGTTGCCGGCGACAACCCGTGGGATGCGTGGACGCTCGAATGGGCGACCACCTCACCGCCGCCGCCGGAAAATTTCGAGCTCGTGCCTCCGGTTCGCGGACGGCGTCCACTCTGGGACTTGAAGCATCCCGCTCGCGCTGACGAGCGCGTCGCGGCGGCGAGGGGCGCAGGGTAGGGCGATGCCGAAAGCAAAACTTGCGGTCGGATTGTTCATCCTGTCGGAGGCGAACTTTTTTCTCCTGCTGATTATCGCGTACGTCTATTACCACGCATATCCGGGTCCGGGTCCGACCGCCGCGAACGCGCTCAATCCCCTGCGCACCGGTCTGTTTTCGATTCTGCTCTTTGCGAGCAGCGCGACGATGATCCTGGCGGCGCGCAGTTACCGCGCGCGGGCGCGTCGCGCGACGCTTACCTGGCTCATCGTCACCGTCGTGCTGGGCACGCTTTTTCTGTTGGGGCAGGCGCTCGAATACACCGGGCTCTATGAACACGGAGTGATGGTGAATCGCAATCTGTTCGCGACTACATTTTTTACCTTGACCGGGTTTCATGGTTTGCACGTTTTCATCGGCCTGGTCGCGATCGCGATCGTCGCCGGGCTTGCCGCGAGCAATCGGCTGGCCGGCAGCGCGCGCGAAGCCGACGCCTTTGAGGCGGTTGGGATTTACTGGCATTTCGTCGATGCGGTGTGGGTCGTGATTTTCAGCATCGTCTACCTGTGGGCGGCTCTGTGAGCGCGATGGGCAACCTTCTGCGCGCGTGGGATTTCGATCCGTCGATCGTGATCGGATGCGTCGCGCTGCTCGCGGCGTATGCGTTCGCGCATCGCGGCGATCATTCGCGCGCGCCCTGGTTTGTCGCCGGAGTGGTCGTGATGTTCCTGGCCCTGGTCTCGCCGCTCGACGCGCTCTCGGACGAATATCTGTTCAGCGCGCACATGCTGCAGCATCTGGTTCTGATCCTGATCGTACCGCCGCTTTTGATTATCGGCCTCTCCGAGAAATTCACGCGCTCGGTTCTTGCCGTGCCGATACTTGCGCGAATCGAGCGGATCCTCGCGACGCCGGCCGTCGCGTGGACGCTCGCGATGGCGGTGCTGTGGATTTGGCACTGGCCCGCGCTCTATAACGCCACGCTTGCGGATGAGAACGTGCACATCTTCGAGCATCTGTGCTTCCTCGTCACCGCGACGATCTTCTGGTGGCCAATCTTCGCGCCGGCAGCGGCCGCCCGGATGGAACCGATGCACGCGATCATCTATCTGGCGGCCGCGACGGTCTCGAACAGCGTGCTGGCGATTTGGCTGACGTTTGCGAAGCCCGGGCTCTATCCCGCGTACCTGCATCCCGCCGACTCGCTTGGAATTCTGTCGATGCTGCGCGACGGATGGGGCCTTACGCCGGCCGCCGATCAGCAGCTTGGCGGACTGATCATGTGGGTGCCGGGCGGGATGATTTTTCTGGGCGCGATTATTTTCGTGATGGCCAGGTGGTACTCGGAACCGGAGCCGCAAATCGGCCATGCTGGGTTCGCTGCGCAATAACGAAGCCACGTTGAGAGGTTACTTCAAGGTGATTTGATGCCGCCAGAAACAAGCCAGATGGAGAAGAAATTGCAAGAAGGCTGGACGCCGCCGATGCCCGAGCGCGTGCCGGCGCCGACCTATCAGCCCGCGGTGATGTCGCTCGGAATTATGTTCATGATGTTCGGGCTGGTTACCTCGTACGCTTTTTCCGCGGTGGGATTGATCTTGTTCGTGTTCGCGCTTTCACGCTGGATTGGAGAGCTGGTGCATGACGAGTGACGCTGAAAATCGCGCGCCCGCTGGCGAGGCGCCGCTCAGCCCTGAGCGCC